>CP144786.1:0-5596 GCA_036689295.1 Candidatus Stammera capleta | reverse complement strand
TAATAAACTAATAAACTAATAAACTAATTATTAGTATTCTTTCTTAAAAAAAAAGAAATAAAATAAATAAAAATATTATATATATATAAATAATATATACTACAAATATATAATTTTATATTAAAAAAATATTGTATATTTGAATATTATTCAAATATTTTTCTATTTAATTTATCTTTTATTCCACTTTTTCTAAAAAAATATGTATTAAAATTATTTTTTCAAATTATAGAATGTAAATATTGATTACTTAATAAATTATATATATGTTTAAATAATTTAATATTAATAATATTTTTTATTTGTTTTATTAATTTTATTCATTTCTTTATTTTTATTACAGATTTAAAATGAATATCATACATATATTGTATGATAGTTATTTTTTTTTTTTTATTTAAAATATAATTATATGGTAAATTATGAAAAAAGAGTAATAATTTTTTAGGACATCTTTTTACATTATTAAATTTTAGCATATTATATTTATAATATTGTTTAATAAATTTAGTTCCATTTAATGTTCTATTATTTCCTAAACTATATCTATTAGAATAATGATATAATCCATTATTTTTATATTCATCATAATCTATATTAGGGTTATAATTTGTTTGATCAATCATACCTCCTAAACCTAATGGAGTAGTATAATTTTCATATACATTAAAACTATTTTTCATAATTTTACTAATATTATTTATTACTAAAGAATTATTATTTATAGATAATTGTATTCATTCTTTAATTAAATTATTTAAATTAATATTTACATTTCATAAAATTCTTCCATAACAAAATATATTTGATTGTAATAAAAAATTTCCTGTTCAATTATAATCATCTCCTATATTAGAAATTCCTGTAATTCCATATTTTTTGTTATTTAAAAATATATTTTTTAATTTTTTACTTTTATCTATTTTAAAATTTAAAATATTTTTTCATTGTAAAGGAAATCAACAAATATTTTTATATTTATTTATTACAAATTTATTATTAATTTGTAATTCTAATATTTGTGAAGTTTTTTTTATTTTTCCTAACAATGGAGAAACTGGTTCTCTTATTTGAGAACCTATAGGTCCATTTTTAATTTGTAAAAAAATATTATTTGAGAATGAATTATCTAATTTATAAAAATAATTATATATATCACATGATCTATCTATTTTTTTATTTTTTCAACTATATTTTTTGTATAAAGAACATCTTAATATTAAAATACCATTAAAATATTTTAATGAATCTGCTATACATTTAAATCCATTAGCAAAATTTATATTATAATAATAAGGACTATTATTTTTACTTTCCGTATTTATAATAAATCCTCCTAATTTAGGCATAAATTCATATATTTCTTCTATTTTTTTTTCTCATCATTTAATAACTTCTTTATTTAATACATTAAATGTATTTAATTTTCCTAAAATAATTGGACTTTTATAATTAACAGAAATAAACATTTTAATATTATATTCTAAAAAAATAGTATATATTTCATTTAATTGAATTAATCAATATTTACTAATTAAATAAGTTGATAATAAATTAACATATGAATTATTAATACATATTGAATTAATATTAATACTAGTTAATAATCTACAATAATATTTAATTCTATCTATATTAAAATGTATATTATTATTAAAAAAAAATATTGAATTACTTAAGTTATCTTTATATATATTACCATTTAAATTATCTTCATGATTTATCATTCTTAAATTTATTGAAGGTTTTTCTTTTATTAAAAAATTTTTTTTATAATTAAAATTATTTAATTGAATAATTTTTATTAAATGATATAGACCATATAAAAAACCTTTTTTATTTTTAGAATATATAAATATTTTTTTATATTTATATTTAATACAATATTCTTCATTATTTAAATTTTTATTTATATAAAATATTAGTGTTGCTTTTTTTAAAATTTTTGTAAATTTAATATCTTTTTTAAGAAAGAAAATTATTTCATTTTTAATAATTAAGTAATTATTATATATATATATATATTTAAATATTTTTGTTTTTATTATTTTTTTTTTTCAAGAAGTACTATCAACATTAGGAAGTCAACATCTAGAATAAGATTTATTTATCATAATTTTATTAATATATTTAAATTTTAAATTTATTTTATAATATTATATAATATTTTTTTAAAAAAAATATTTTTAAAATAGGTAAATATTATGAATTTATTTATTAAATTTAATGTAATAAGAGGAATAAATATATTTTCATTATATAATAATTTTATTTTTTTTAATAAAATAAAAAAATATTTAAGATATATAAATAATATTAAAATATCAGTAACATATAAAACTGAATTAAAAAAAAATATATTTAATAATATAAAAAAAATATGTGAAAAATATAATATTTGATTAACATTAAATATTATTATAAAAAAAAAATATAGTTTTATAAATATATATAAATTTTTAAAAAAAATAATAAAAAAAATTAAATATACTAAAATAATATTTAGTATTGATAATATATTTTTAAAAAAAGAAAATAGTTGATATAAATTTAATAAAAATATTATATATATATTAAATAAAAAAAAAATATTTAAATTTATAATAATAAATTATTTAAATAATAATTATCCTACAGAAATTATGTTAAATAAAATAAAAAATATATTTAATAAAAAATATTATAATTTAAATATAATTTTATGTATATCTATAAAAAATAAAAAATTAAGAGATTTAAAAAAATTAATACAATTTGTTAATTATTTAACAAATATAAATATAAAAGTTTCTTTAAGTGAAATAAATTATATAAATAATTTACAAAAATTATTAGATTATTGTCATAAAAAAAATATTCATTGATGGACATTACCAAAAAAAAAAAAATATAAACTTAAAAATTATATAAGTAAAAATAAAAAAAAATGATTAAATATAATATATTGTAAAAACGGTATAAGGCAAACTTCAATTAAACTTTAAACTCTCTTTATTAAAAGAGAGTTTAAAATTAATTACTTACTTTATTTAATTTATTTGTAACTAGGACAATTATTTCCTGTTACATTTTCATTTATTGTACCTTTTTTAGTAACATTATTCATTTTAAATGTAGAACCTTTTTTAACGTTTACATTTTTAAATGTTACTTCAATGTTATTTCCTTTTATACCATTAAAAATAAAATTACCTTGTGTTAATACTTTTACTGAATCAAAAAGTATATTTTTAAATTTAGGTATTTTATTACCTTTGGCATTTTTAGAATAAAACATATCTAAAACTATAGGATTTTTAACATCTTTAATACAAATATTTTTATATGTAATAGAATTTACTAAACCACCTCTAGATATATCACTTTTTATACGTAATCCATTAGTAGTTCCATTCATAGATAAATTTTCAACTATAACATCATTGACTTTACCTGATGTTTCACTACCTATTGACATACCATGTCCTTTTCCAAAATCATTATTTATAATAGATATATGAGATGTAGGTTTACTAGAAGCTTTTATAGCAACGTTGTCATCACCTGTACTAATGTATGAATGAGTTAAAGTTACATTAGTAGACGCACCTGGATCTACCCCATCAGTATTACGAGCATCTGAAGGAGTATTTATATTTATACCCCAAATTGTTAATCCATCTACATTATTTGTAGATACATGAAAGTTAGGAGAATTTTTTAATGATATTTGATAAAGAGTAAAATTTTTAGAATTTTTTATTATTATCAATCTAGGAACATTTTGTGATTTATTTTTTTTTTGAGCTTCAGTTGCTAAATTTCACCAAGTTTTTGTATCTCCTTTCATTACTGCATTCCCTTGTCCATCAATAATACCTTTACCATATATACCACTATTTTGGGTATTATTTACTGTTATAAAAGGATTACAACCACCACCTGAATCATCTAATTTACCACATTTATTTTTACCATTATCATATAATTTAGGATCAGGGATAGCTGATAAAATAGTTCCTTTATCTATTAATAATCCACCATTTGAAGGTATATTTAATGGACCTGAATAAAAGTGAAATAATTTACTATCAGTAGATTTTAATTCAACTACTTTTTTCTGTTTAGCACAAGTATTAATAGAATTTTGAATTAAACTTGTATTATTATTATTATTAGCTTTTAATACAGTACAACTAGAAGGATTCACAGGTTCTTTAACTTTACGTGTATCTCCAGATGAAAATGCTGTATTTATAGCTAAAATACTAGCTATTATGAAATATAAAATACTATTTTTTTTCATATAAACCTTATAAAATTTGTTAATAAAGTAAGTCTTTAAAAATCAATATTATTAAAAATTAAAAATAAACTAATAAAGATTATAACATAAAAAAAAAAATATTGTAATATAAAAAAAAAGTTATTGACGCATAAACACCAGAATAATTACGCATAAACACTAGTAAAAATTACGCATAAACACTAGAATAATTACGCATAAACACTAGAAATTTACAAAATAAAAAACATCAAATTGTTATTGATCTATCAGAATAAAGGAGTTTTTTAAAAAACTATACATGTATTAACATATATATACATATATTTACATGTATATAAAATTATTTTTTTAAATAAGGGATATGAGGATAACTATATTTAAGTTTTAAACCTAACTTAACTATACTTACATTTACTTTTGGATAAAAAAAACATACATATTTTAACTTTTTTAAAAATTCATTTTTAAAATTATATAAACCTTTGTTTGAATTAGCATAATTAGAACCAAATTGTAATTTTAAATTTTCTCAAGAAACTAATACAGTTTTTTTCTTATCTATTATTCTTGTTCTTCAAGTTAATCATATATATATATCCAAAGCTAATGGAGATCTAATATTATTAACTACTCTTAAATCTATAGGTAAAGATGTATCCTTAACTTTTTGATAAAATTCTTTAGATAATAAAATATTGTTTTTTCAAAAATTATTTTTATTTTTTCAAAAAAAAATACCTTTATTAACTATAGTTAGATTATTAAATTTATGTGTATTATTTTTAATATACGTAAATGATATAGTAGAATGAAATAATTTTATTATTTGTTTTTTTACTCTATTAATTGTTCCATTTATACCACCTGTACATGAAAAACCTAATTTTTTAAAAAATTCATTTTGATTCTTTCCTAAATATATTTTAGGAGATTTATTTAATTTAACTTCAGTACATAATCAAATTATTACTATTCTAGGAATAATACCATAAGGTAATCCATATTCAGGATCAGCTATAATTTTTAAAGATATATATCCATTACTTCTTTTAAAAAATAAATTTTTTATATTAGAATGAGGTATTGATGTACTAGCTAAAATACTAGTTATATATCCAATTGAATTTGACTTAATTGCTTTAATATTATTTATATTTCAACTATTAATAATATTTTTTTTAATAAATTTGATATTTTTGTTTTTTATATTCATATATAAAATAAAAATAAATAATTAGAAATATTTTAAATAATCAAATAAAAATATTGAAATAATATAAAATTTATGTAATAATATATTTATTATTTAAATAAATCAATATTTTAAAT
>CP144785.1:138274-282577 GCA_036689295.1 Candidatus Stammera capleta | reverse complement strand
AAAAATTTTCTTTAAACTAATTTCATAAAAATTTAATTTGGTTAATTATACATTAAATATTAAGTAATAACAATACTTAAAATTAAAAAAAAAATAAATATATTTGTTTATATTATTAAAATTTAGTTATATAATAAATTAAATTTCTTTAAATTATTCATAAAAAGGTTAAAATGTATTTCAATATAATTATAGTAGGAGGAGGACATGCGGGTTTAGAAGCAACATATATATGTAATAAAATGATTAAAAATATTTTATTAATCACATATAATAAATATAAAATTGGAGAAATGTCTTGTAATCCATCTATAGGGGGTATAGGTAAAAGTCATTTAGTTAAAGAAATAGATTCTTTGGGTGGATTAATGGCTAAACTTACAGATTTATCTGGAATACACTATAAAATATTGAATTCAAGTAAAGGTGACGCTGTAAAATCTACTAGAGTTCAAGTAGATAAAGATTTATATAAATATAACTCTTATTTTATATTAAAAAATCTAAAAAATGTTACTATTTATCAAGATGAAGTAATAGATTTAATAATAGATAATTATAAAATTATTGGTGTAAAAACGAAATATAATAATATTATATATAGTAAAATTGTTATATTAACAACTGGTACTTTTTTAAATTCTAAAATATTTATAGGTGATAAAATTTTTAAAGGTGGAAGAATTAATGATCATTCTTCTGAAGTTTTATCTAAGTTTTTTAAAAAATATGATTTTGAATTTAATTATTTAAAAACAGGTACTCCTCCAAGATTAGATATAAAAACAATAAATTTTAATATTTTAAAAGAACAATTATGAGATAATAATATTAAATATTTTTCTATATTTGGAGATATAAATAAAATTAATAAATTACCTCAAATTAAATGTTATTTAACAAATACAAATATAAAAACTCATAAAATAATTAAAGATAATTTAAATAAAAGTCCTTTATATAATGGAAAAATATGTGGTATAGGACCTAGATATTGTCCTTCAATAGAAGATAAAATAGTAAATTTTTGTAATAAAAATAAACATAATATTTTTTTAGAAAAAGAAGGATTAAATAGTAAAATAATATATCCAAATGGAATATCTACAAGTTTACCATTAAATATTCAATATAAAATAATTAATTCTATATATGGAATGAAAAATACTAAAATATTAATTCCTGGTTATGCTGTTGAATATATGTTTTTAAATCCTAATCAATTAAATAAGACATTAGAAAGTAAAATTATTAACAACTTATTTTTAGCTGGACAAATAAATGGAACAACAGGATATGAAGAAGCTGCAGCTCAAGGTTTAATAGCTGGAATTAATGCCAGTCTAAAAATAAAAAATAGAAAAAAATTTATAATAGATAGATCTATTTCATATATAGGTGTAATGATAGATGATTTATGTAGTAAAGGAATAGACGAACCATATAGAATATTTACATCTAGATCAGAACATAGATTGTTTTTAAGAGAAGATAATTCAGATTATAGATTAACAAAATATGGATATAAATTAGGATTAATTAATAAAAAAAAATGAAGTTATTTTAAAAACAAAATTAGAATAATAAAAAAAAATTTTAATTTTTTAAATAAAAAAGAAATATTGATAAAAAATATACCTAAAAAAATTATTAATAAATATAATATTAAATTAAATAGAAAAAAAAAAATAAGTATAAATTCTTTAATTTCAAATTATCAAATTAATCTTAAAAAAATAATTAATATATTTAAATATAATAATATTATAAATTTATTTATTAAAGAAATAGAAATAATTATTAAATATGATGGATATTTAAATAAACAAAAAAAAGATATTAACAAAATAAATTTTTATAAAAATTTTGTTATACCAAAAAATATTAATTATAATTTAATTAATGGACTTTCTAATGAAATTAAACAAAAATTAAATAAATATAAACCTCATTGTTTAGGACAAGCTTATAAAATATCTGGAATAACTCCTGTATCTATAATAATATTATTATTTCATATAAAAAAAAAATTAAATAAATAAATATACTTATATTTAATTTAACTTTTATAAATATTTTATTTAAAAAATTATTATATTATAATATAAATTAAATTAAAATAACTTTATGATAAAAAAAATAATTTTTAATTTTATTAATAATAATAATTATATTAAACATCATTTAGAACATTTAAAATTTGATTTAATAAATTTTAAAATTTTAAATAATTTAAATAGTTATTCTTTTTGAACTATAAATTTAGATACTTTTTTAACTTCAATATTTTTAATGTCATTATTAATAATGATATTAAGTTATTTAATAATTACTTCAAAAAAAAATAAATTTCCTAATAAAATACATATTTTATTTGAAATATTAATTTTATTTATTTATAATAATGTATTAAATATATATAAAAAAAAAGATAAATTTATATTTTCTTTATCTTTTTGTATATTTACATGAATTTTTTGTATTAATTTATTAGGATTAATACCAATAGATTTATTTCCTTTTATAATAAAAAAAATATTTTATTTAGAAAGATTTTTAATAGTATTATCAAGTGATATAAATGTTACTTCTTCTATTTCATTTATTGTTATATTATGTTCTCTTATATATAAATATAATAAATTAGGTTTTTTAAATTTTTTAAATAATTTTCTATTTAGTCCATTTGAAAATTATTTATTTATACCTATAAATATTATATTTGAAATAATAAATATCTTTTCTAAATTATTATCATTATCATTAAGATTATTTGGTAATATTTATTCTGGAGAAATTATTTTTATTTTAATATATTTTATAATACCAATATGAGGTCAATTATTTTTAGCAATTCCAATTATGTTTTTACATTTATTAATATCTTTTTTACAATCTTTTATTTTTATGATACTTACTTTAATATATATTTTATAAATTATTTAATTTAATATAGGAATTATAATATGAATAATAGTATTTTATATATATCTTCAGCTTTAATGATGGGTCTAGCTTCTATAGGTGCTTCAATAGGTATTGGAATATTAGGTTCTAAATTTTTAAATAGTATATCCAGACAACCTAGTATGATAAATTTATTAAGAAATCAATTTTTTGTAGTAATAGGATTAATAGATGCAATACCAATGATAATAATAGGATTAAGTTTATATATTATTTTTTCAGTTGCTAAATAAATTATGGAAATAAATGTTACTTTTTTAGTACAAATATTTATTTTTATTGTTTATATATATTTTTGTCAAAAATATATTTGACCATATATAAATAAAATAATAAAAAAAAGAAAAAAAGATATTTTATTAGAATATCGTAAAATAAAAAATATAAAAAAAAAAATATTAATTTTAAAAAATAAATTTAAAAATATAATTAGAAAAAATAAAGAAATAGCTTCTATAATAATATCTGAAGCTAAAAAAAAAGGTGAATTAATAGTAAATAAATCAAAAATTAAAGCATTAAATAAATATAATAGAATTTTATATAAATTAAAAATAAAAATTAATAAAGAAAAAAATATTATATATAAACAATTTTATAAAAGAATATCATTTTTATTAAAAAAAATATTAATAAAAATTACAAAAAATACATTTAATAAAAACTTAGATAATAATTTTATAAAAAAAATATTAAATAATATTAAAATAAATTAATTTAATAATGTTAAAATTATGAATAATATTGTAAATATATCTTATATTTATTCTTTTTATTTATTAAAAATATTAAAAATAAAAAATAAATATAATAATTTTTATATTTGAAAAAAAATCTTAAAAATTTTAATATTAATTAATAAAAATAATAATTTTATTAATGATTACTTTTTATTAAATAAATATTTATGTTTAAAAAAAATTTATGAAATTATATTATTAAGTACAAATATAAAATTAAATATTTATATAAAAAAATTTATAAATATTATTTTATATAAAAAAAAATTTATTTATATAAAATATATTTATTTTAGTTTTATTAAATTATATAAATATTATAAAAATATATTAAACATAATAGTTTATACTAAATATAATATTAATAAAAAAAATTTATTTTTAATTAATAAATTTTTAAAAAATAATTTTAAAAATAAAAATTATATTTTAAAATTTAGAAAAAATAATAAAATAATTGCAGGATTTAAATTAAATATAAATGATTTTGTTATAGATGGAAGTTTAATTAATAAAATTAAAAATATTAATTTTTGTTTTTAAAAAAAAGGTAATTAAATATAATAAATATGTTATTAAAATTTAATGAAATTGATAAATTAATTAATGAAAAAATAAATGAATTAGATAATAAAATTGATGTATATTATCAAGGTAAAATAATATCTATTATTGATGGAATTGTTAAAATTTCTGGATTATCTAAAGTTGTTTTAAATGAATTAATTAAATTTCCAAATAATATAGGATATGCTATTGTTTTTGATTTAGATCAATTTGTTGTAAATGCAATTCCTTTAGTAAATTATTTTAATTTAAAAGTTGGAATGAAAGTTAAAAGTACTGGTAAAATTCTTAATATACCTGTAGGTTATAATTTTTTAGGAAGAGTAGTTAATTCATTAGGTTTTCCTATTGATGGAAAAGGAAATATTATTAATGATGATAATTATCCTATAGAATATAGATCTCCTGATATTATAGAGAGAAGATTTATTAATAGACCATTGTGTACAGGATATAAATTTATTGATAGTATGATACCTATTGGTTTGGGACAAAGAGAATTAATTATAGGAGATAGAAAAACTGGTAAAACAAGTTTAGTTATAGATATTATCATTAATCAATTTAATAAAAACGTGAAATGTGTTTATGTATCTATAGGTCAAAAATTATCTTCTATTAATAATATAGTTAAAAAATTAGAT
Source organism: Candidatus Stammera capleta (assembly GCA_036689295.1). GTDB lineage: Bacteria > Pseudomonadota > Gammaproteobacteria > Enterobacterales > Enterobacteriaceae > Stammera > Stammera capleta_AR. The sequence goes on along the minus strand of CP144785.1, from coordinate 277,659 downwards.
TATTATGATGCTTTAAAATATACTATAATAGTAGTAGCTTCTTCTTCTGAAAGTGCTATTTTTCAATATATATGTCCTTATTCAGGATGTTCTTTAGCAGAATATTTTAGAAATTTAGGAAAAGATGTTTTAATTATATATGATGATTTATCAAAACATGCTGTTTCATATAGACAAATTTCTTTATTATTAAAACATTCTCCAGGTAGAGAAGCTTATCCAGGAGATATATTTTATTTACATTCTAGATTATTAGAAAGAGCATCTTATGTTAATTTTAATTTTATAAAAAAATATAATAAAAAATATAAAGATAATTATTTATCAGGATCTTTAACAGCTTTACCTATAGTTGAAACATATGAAGGTGATATATCATCATTTATAGCTACTAATATTATATCTATTACTGATGGTCAAATATTTTTAGAATCTGATTTATTTAATTCTGGTATAAGACCAGCTATAAATCCTGGTGTTTCTGTTTCTAGAGTAGGATCATCAGCTCAAACTAATATTATGAAAGAATTATCTAAATCGTTAAGAACTTTATTATCTCAATATTATGAGATATTGAAATTTTCTAAGTTTTCTTCTGAATTAGATGATTCGATTAAAAAACAATTGGATTATGGTAATAAATTAGTTGAAATATTAAAACAACAAAGATATAAACCATTATCTTTGTTTAATCAAATATTAATGTTTTTTTCTTTGAAATATGGATATTTAAATAATATAAATAAAAAATATATTTTACATTTTGAAAAAAAAATAATTAATTATACTTTAAATAAAAAATTTAATAATTTTAAAAAAATAATTAATGAAAAAAATTTTTATAATAATAATATTGTAAATAAATTTAAAAATATTATTTCGGAATTTAAAAAAAATATTTTTTTTAATAAAAAATATTATATTAAAATTTAATTTGGAGATTTTTTTTTGATAAATAAAAATGATTTAATAAATAAAAAAAATAATATTAATTATTTATATAAAATAACTAAATCAATGGAAGTAATATCAATATCTAAATATAAACTTTTATATAAAAAATTAAAATATTGTAAATTATATAATAATTGCTTATTTAAAATATTGAATAATATAAATTTATCAAATAATAATTTTTTTTTAAATTATAATATAAATAATTTTGATAAAATATTATATTTTGTTATTTCTACAGATAAAAGTTTATGTGGTAATTTAAATATAAATTTATATAAAGAAATAATTTTTCATATTAAAAAAAAATATATTAATAAAAAAATTATTTTTTTTTTATTAGGTAAAAAAAGCAATTTATTAATTAATATATTAAAAAATAATAATATTAAATATAAAATTTTAAAACAATATTTGAATTTAAATATTGTTTTAAATAATATAAAAAAATTTATAACAGATATAATTTTAAAATTTTATAAATTTAATAAAGTTAAAATATTTATTTTTAGTAATATTTATAAAGATAAAAAAATTAAAGTAAATATTTTTCAAATATTACCTTTAAATTTTAAAAATAATTATAATAATACTGTTTATTATTATGAAAATAATAAATTTTATTTTTTTAAAAAAATTATTTTAGAATATATTAATTCAAAGATTTTTTTTTATATATTAAATAATTTAATATCTGAATATTTTTCAAGAATTTTAATAATGAAAAATTCTTCTTGAAATTTAAAAAAAATATTTAAAAAAATTAATTTATTTTATAATAAAATACGTCAATTTAATATAACTAAAGAAATTATTTCATTTTCATCTAATTTTAAATAAAATAAGTTTATATAATTAGTAAATATAAGGATTAATTATGAATAATAAAGGAATAATAATTAGAGTATTAGGTGCAATTATTGATGTAAAATTTAATTATAAATATATACCTAAATTATTTAATGCTTTGTATGTTATTAAAGAAAATAAAAAAATTTTAACTTTAGAAGTACACAACTATTTATATGAAAATATAGTAAGAACTATATCTATGGGTTCTACATTTAATATACACAGAGGTATGTTTGTAATAGATTCTGGTAATAAAATTTCTATACCTGTAGGTAAAAAACTTTTAGGTAGAATAATTAATGTTTTAGGTAGTCCATTAGATGGAAAAGGAAAAATAAAATCTAAAGAATATAGATCTATATATAAATCTATTCCAAAATACACTAATTTATCTTCTTCTCAAGAAATATTAGAAACAGGAATAAAAGTAATAGATTTAATATGTCCTTTTTTAAAAGGAGGTAAAATAGGTTTATTTGGAGGAGCTGGGGTAGGTAAAACAGTAAATATGATGGAATTAATAAGAAATATATCAATTAAACATTCAGGATATTCTGTATTTACAGGTGTAGGAGAAAGAATTAGAGAAGGTTATGATTTTTATAATGAAATGTGTTCTTCTAATGTTATTAATAAAGTTTCATTAATATATGGTCAAATGAACGAAACTCCAGGAAATAGGTTTAGAGTAGCATTAACTGGGTTAACTGTAGCTGAAAAATTTCGTGATGATGGATATGATGTATTATTTTTTATAGATAATATATATAGATATATATTAGCAGGTACTGAGATATCTACTTTATTAGGTCGTTTACCATCAGCTGTAGGTTATCAACCAACATTATCTGAAGAAATGGGAACTTTACAAGAACGAATATCGTCTACTAAAGATGGTTCTATTACTTCTATTCAAGCAGTATATATTCCAGCTGATGATTTTAGTGATCCATCTGCTATAACTACTTTTACTCATTTAGATTCAATAATAGTTTTGGATAGACAAATTGCGTCTTCTGGTATATATCCAGCTGTTGATCCTCTTTTATCTACTAGTGATCAATTAGATCCTAATATAATAGGATTAGAACATTATGAAGTTGCTTTATCAGTAAAAAAAATTTTACAGAAATATAAAGAATTAAAAGATATTATCTCTATTTTAGGAATAGATGAATTATCTTATAGTGATAAATTATTAGTATATAGAGCTAGAAAAATACAAAGATTTTTATCTCAACCATTTTATGTTAGTGAAGTTTTTACTAATATACCTGGTAAATATGTATCAGTTGAAAATAGTATAAAAGGATTTAAAGATATATTATGTGGAAAATATGATAATTATCCAGAAAGTAATTTTTATATGATAGGTGATATAAAAGAAGTAAATAAAAAAAAAATTTAAATATATTTATATAATATCATGAATTTAAGTTTATTAATAATATCAAAAAGTGAAATATTATTTAATAAAAATAAAATAAATTTTATTAAAATTAATAATTTTTATGGTAATTTTGAAATATATAGTAATCATACTCCAATATTATGTATATTAAAAAAATGTAATATTTATATATATAAAAAAAAAATATATAATATATATATACATAAAGGATTTTTAGAATGTATTTATGATAAAATAACTATTATAAATACTTAAAAAAAAATATATAAAAAAGGGGTTATAGCTCAAAGGTAGAGCATCTGTTTTGCAATCAGAAGGTTAGCGGTTCAAGTCCGCTTAACTCCATATATAATAAAGCCGGTTTAGCTTAGTTGGTAGAGCAACTGACTTGTAATCAGTAGGTCACCAGTTCGAATCCGGTAACCGGCATATTAAAGGTGGGGTTCCCGAGTGGTTAAAGGGGACAGACTGTAAATCTGTTGTCATAGACTTCGAAGGTTCGAATCCTTCCTCCACCATAATATTTTATTTATTTAAAATGCGAGTATATTATAAAGGTTATTATTTTAGCCTTCCAAGTTAAAGATACGGGTTCGATTCCCGTTACTCGCTTTTAAATGTTATATATATATTTTTATATATTAATATAGGTTTTATATAATTCAATTTATATTTTTTTATTATTATATCAAAATTTATTTTTTTAAAAATAAATAAATTATTAATTTTTATTATTTTTAATAAATATTTATTTTTAAATATAATTTTTTTAATATTTATATTTATATTTAATATTAATATTTTTTTTATATTTATATTTTTTTTATTAAATTTTCTTAATATAAATATTATTTTTTTATATATTTCAAATATTTTAATATAATTATATTTTTTAATTAGTTTTTTTATTTTTGGAATTTTATAATTCAATATAGATTTATTTTTATTATCTATTTTTTTTCATATATATTCAGTAATAAATGGTATTATTGGATGAGACAACAATAATTGTTTTTTTATAACATATATTAATATATATATATTATTAATATTTAAATTTGTAATTTTTGTAGATTCAATATATCAGTCACAAAAATCATTTTTTAAAAATTGATATAATAAATTACATATTACATCAAATTTAAATATTTTTATATTTTTGTGGTATTTTTTAATTAATATATTAATTTTATTAATTATTCATATTTCTATTAAATTTAATTTTCTAAAATTTATATATTTTTTTTTATATTTTATATTTTTATTTTTTATTAAACACAAAATATATTTACAAACATTTCATAATTTATTACAATAATTATAACTATAAATTAATTTTGATTTATTAAAATTTATTTTTAGATTTGATGTTGTAATTGATGTTAAGGTAAATCTTACTGTATCAGTATTATGTGGTTTTATTCCATTTGGAAAATTTTTTTTAGTATTTTTAATTATTTTATTTATATTATTTTCTTTAATTAAATTTTTTGTTCTTTGTTTTATTAATTTTTTTAGTGATATTCCATAAATTAAATCATTTAAATTTATAACATTTCCTAATGATTTAGACATTTTTTTACCATTTTCATCTCTTATTAATCCTGTGATAAATATTTTTTTAAAAGGTATCTCTTTTTTTAGATATAAAGTCATCATTATCATACGTGATATTCAAAAAAATATTATATCAAAACCACTTATTACTAAACTAATTGGATGAAATAAATTAATTTTTTTATTATTTTTTTTAGGTCATCCTAAACAAGCTAGAGTTCATATAGAAGATGAAAATCATGTATCTAAAACACTTTTTTCTTGTTTTAATTTTTTATTTTTTAATTTAGGATTTTTTTTATATATATATTTTATATTATATCCTACATATTTTTTTTTTTCTTTATCATATCAAATAGGTATTTTATGTCCTCAATATATTTGTCTTGATATACATCAATCTTGTATATTATTCATTCATGAAAAAAATAAATTTTTATATTTTTTAGGATATATATTTATTTTATTATATTTTATTACTTCTATTGCTTTTTTAGATAATTTTTTAATTTTTATAAATCATTGATTTGTTATTATTGGTAATACAATAGAATTAGTTTTATTACTATATTTAATTAATATATTTTTATATTTTATATTTTGTATATAATTATTTTTTTTTAAAAAATTTATAATTTTTTTTCTTACTATTAAATAATTTAAATTTTTTATTCATTTTAAATTTTTAAATTTTAAATATTTTATTTTTTTTAATTTATAATTATATACTATTATTTTTTTTCTTATAATTCCACTAGATTTAAATATTTCAATAATATTTAAATTATATTTTTTAGATAAAATAAAATCATTGTTATTATAATTTGGATTTATTAGTAAATATTTATTTTTTATATTTTTAGAAAATATTATTTTTATTAATTTATTTGTTATAGGGTTAATTACAAATTTATTTTTTAAATTATTATTATTAGTTATAATACCTGTTATTGATATTAATTTTTCTGGTTTTGTTGTTGATATAATTATATTGTGTTTTTCTTTAAAAATTTTAAATTTTATAAAATAATTTTTAACTTTTTTTTTTTTAATATTTATTTCTAAATCAGATAATATTGTTTTTAATTTTATATCACAATATATTATTTTTTTTTTTTTATATATTAATTTTTTTTTATATAATTTTATAAAAGTTTTTTTTACAGCAAAGCTAAAATCTTTATCTAAAGAAAAATATGTTTTTGATCAGTCAACTGAACTACCAATTAATTCTGTTTGTTTATTTATTTTTTTTTCATATTTATTTTTTCATTTTCATATTTCTTTTATTATTTCTTTTTTTTTTAATTTATTTTTTTTTATATTTATATTTTTTTCTACTACAATTTGAGTTGCTATTCCAGCATGATCTGTACCCATTATTCATAATGTATTTCTATTAGACATTTTTTTATATCTTACTATTATATCCATAATAGTTTGTTGAAAAGCATGTCCTATGTGTAAATTACCTGTTATATTAGGTGGAGGCATAATTATAGAAAATGTTTTTTTTTTACTTTTTAAATTAGGTTTAAAAAAATTATTTTCTTTTCAATATTTATATATTTCTTTTTCTTTATTAAAGAATTTATATTTTTTCATTAATTATTATTTTTTTTATTTATATTTATTAAAAATTGTGATATTAAATTTATAGGTATACCTGTTGCTCCATTTTTATTATATGCTGTTCCAGCAATATCTATATGAGCTCATTTATATTTTTTGGTAAATTTTGATAAAAAACATGCAGCTGTTATTGTTCCTGCATAAGGTATATTAGAACAATTTTTAAAATCTGCTATATTTGATTTTAAATATTTATTATATTCTTTAAATAATGGTAATTTTCATAAATTATCATTTGATTTAATACTTGATTTTATTAATATTTTTGATAATTTATCATTATTACTAATTAATGCACTTATTTTTGGTCCTAGTGATATTAAACAAGCCCCAGTTAATGTTGCTATATCTATAACATATTTAGGATTTAATCTATTTACATAATATAATACATCACATAATAAAAGTCTTCCTTCTGCATCTGTATTAATAATTTCTACTGTTTTATTTGATAATGTTTTTACAACATCTCCTGGTCTTGTAGAATTTTTATCTATCATATTTTCAGAACAAGCTAATATACCCGTAACATTTATATTTAAATTTAGTTTAGAAATTATATATAATATTCCATATATTGATGAAGCTCCACACATATCATATTTCATATTAGACATATTTTGTGATGATTTTATAGATATTCCTCCAGTATCAAATGTTACTCCTTTTCCAATTAATATTATTGGTTTATCATTATTAATTTTATATTTAATAAATATTATTAATGGAGTATTTTTTGATCCTTTACTTACTGATAAATATGCATTCATACCTATTTTTTTAATATCTTTTTTATCTAAATATGAAATTTCAATATTTTTATTTTTTATTTTTTCTTTTACTTTTTTATATATATATAAAGAATTACATATATTTGGTGGTGTATTAGATAAATCTTTAGATATTTTTATACCATATGATATAATTAATGATTCTTTTATTGCTAATTCAGATATTTTATTTTCTTTAATATTGTTTATTAATAAAAATATATTTATTTTCTTTTCTTTTATTTTTTTGTTTTTAAATTTATCAAATATATAATTTTGTGTTTCTAATATTTTTATTATATTAAATATTTTTCAATATTGTGTTTTAATTTTTATATTATTTAAACTATATATTATTGATTTTATATTTTTTTTTTTAATTATTTTATAAGAATATTTTATTATTTTAAAAAAATAATTTTCGTTTATTTTATTATATTCTCCACATCCTATTAATATAATATAACTTATATTTTTTTTAAATATTTTGTTTTTTATTATTAAATTAGAATATAAATTTCCTTTAAAATTATTTTTTATTATTTTTTTTATTATATATTTTTTTTCTTCATTTTTAAGATTTTCATTGCATATAATATTTTTTTTAAATATACCTATTATAATGTAGGTATTTTTTATATCACTATTTATTTTATTTTTTATATTATATTTCATATATTTATATTTTAATTAATTATTTTATATTAATATATTTTAAATTAATATATAAAAAATTTTTAAAAATATTTATTTTTTATTAATTTCATAATTTTTATAAAGATATTTATATATAAAATTAATTTAAACTTAAAAATAAAATAATATATTAATTATTTTTTAATATAATTTTTTTTATTATTTTAAATTTTTTTTTAATTTTTTTAAATATTATTTTATTTAATGTATTTTTTTTATTTAAACATAGATTACAATTTCCAATAAATTTTATATAAATATTATTTAGATTATCAATATCTAATATTTTTATACTACCGTTATGTTTTATTAAAATTGTATTTATTTTTAAATCAATAAATTTTTTTATTTCTTTTAATAATTTATTATTTTTTGTCATAATTATTTTTTAAAAAAAAAAATTTATTAACAGGGGCAGAAGGATTTGAACCTTAACCTATGATTTTGGAGACCATCGTTCTACCAGATTAAACTATACCCCCATTATTATAAAATAATTAGGTCTAAGAGGATTTGAACCACTGACCTCACCCTTATCAGGGGTGTGCTCTACCACTGAGCTATAGACCTTTTTAAAAAGAATATATATAATTATTATAATATAAAATAAATATATTAATATTATTTCAAAAAAAATATTAATAATATATGTTATTATAACATATATATATAATTATTTTAATTAAAAATTAATGATATAATTTTTATATAGGTATTTATTATGAAAAATAATATTTTTGATGAAATAGTTAAAGGTAAATTATTAGATGTTAATATAATTTATAAAGATAAATATGTTACAGCTTTTGATGATATAAAACCTAAAGCTCCAGTTCATATAATTGTTGTACCTAATATATATATAAAAAATTTAAATAATGTTAATATTAAGTATAGTTTTATTTTATCTAAAATGTTGTTAACAGCTATTAAAATAGCTAATTTAAAAAAAATTAATAAAAGTGGATATAGAATTGTAATAAATTGTAATAAAGATTCAGGTCAAGAAATTAATTATTTACATTTACATATTTTAGGAGGATGTTATTTAGGAAATTTAGTTAATATAAATAAATAATAATATTTTTATTAATTATTTTATTTTTTATGAAAACTACTAAATATTTTTTATTTACTTGTAAAAATAATTTAAGAAAAAGTAATGATAAAATTTATAATTTAATGATTAAAGGTGGTTTAATAAGAAAATTATCTTCTGGTATATATATATGATTACCTAATGGTTTAAAAATTATAAATAATATTAATGAAATAATAAAGAAATATATGAATAATATTGGTGGTATTGAAATATATTTACCTATTTTACAAGATTCATATATTTGATTTAAAAGTAATAGATATAATTTATATGGTAAAGAATTATTTAAATTAAATGATAGAAATAAAAAAAAATTTATTTTATCTCCTACAAATGAAGAAATTATTACTAGTATATTTTGTAATGAATTAAATTTTAATAATAATTATAATAAAATATTTTACCAAATACAAACTAAATTTAGAGATGAAATAAGACCAAGATATAGTTTATTAAGAACTAAAGAATTTATTATGAAAGAAGCATATTCTTTTCATAAATCTTTAGATAGTTTAAATGATTTTTATTTTAGTATGTTAGATTTATATAAAAATATATTTTGTTATTTAGGTTTAAATTTTTATTATAAAAAAGCAAGTTGTGGTAATATAGGTGGTAATTTATCTCATGAATTTCATATTAAATCTTTATATGGTGACAATAAAATATATTTAGGTAAAGAAATATTTAATAATTATAAATTTTTAAATAATTTAGATAATGGTTCATTTAAATTATTTTATGTATTTAAATATTTAAATAATTTTAATTTTAGAAATAAAGTTTATAAAAAAAAATTTGTAAAAACTTTATTAGTTAAATTATATAAAAAAAATAGTTATAGTTCTTTATTATTTATATTAATTCCTATTAAAAAAAAAATAGATATTAATAAATTATATAAAATATTTCCATTTGTTACAAAAATTAAATTTTTTTCAAAGAAGAAAATATATAAAAAATTTGGTATATATAATATTTTTTTTTGTCCTTTTGGCTATTATTATCAAATAATAGCTGATTATTCTTTAATAAATTATAAAAATTTTATATTAGGTTCTAATATTAATGGTTATTTTTATATAAATGTTAATTTTTTTAAAAATATAAATGTTAGTAATTTTTATAATATATGTAAAAATAGTATTATTTATATTTCTAATAAAAATAAAATTAATAAAATAAAATCTATTGAAATAGCCCATACATTTAAATTAATGGATTATTATTCAAATATTTTTATAAATAAAAATAATTTAAAAAATAAAATTTATATGTGTTGTTATGGTATAGGTATAACACGATTAGTTTATAGTATAATAGAATACTATAAATTTAATAATAATATAGTATTACCTTTATGTATATCTCATTTTAAGTTAGGTATTATTCCTATAGATATGTATAAATTTAGTAATGTTTTTTTTTGATCTTTCAAAATATATAAATTTTTATATAATAAAAATATTAATATTATTATAGATAATAGAAAATTACATTTTGGAGAAATGTTAACAGATTTTGAAGTTATTGGTATACCAAATATTTTAATAATTAGTAATAGAATGTTATCTATTGGATTATTTGAATTTAGAGATAGATTAAATAATATTATTAAATATATTAGTAAAGATTATATTTTTTATTATTTATTAAATAAATATATATAAAATTTATTTTTTTTTTATTAAATATATTATATTATTTTTTTTACTAATAAAAAATTGTTTAAAATGAAGTATAAATTTTTTTTTATATTTTTTAATAAATATTTGTTTTCAAATTATATTTAAATTCTTATATGAAATCATTTTTTTATTATTTATTTTAATTCATTTTCTTATTATTAAATTAAATTCTTCTTTATTTAATTTTATTATTTCTTTATATTTTAAAGAATTTTTTTTTATTATTATATTTTTTATTTTTTTTTTTATTATTTTATTAATAAAATTATTTTGATTAAAACATATTTTAGCACTTCTTGAAGAACATTTAATAAAATGTGGTCATTTATTTATTATTTTAGGAATTATAATATTTCTTATAAAATTTCTATCTAATTTATTATTTTTATTACTTTCATCATTAATTCATTTTATATTATTTTTTTTAGCATATTTTTTTATACATTCTTTATGTATATTTATTAAAGGTCTTATAATAGTTTTTTTATTTATTGAATATTTTTTTTTTATTCCACATAAACCTGTTAATCCACTTCCTCTTTTTAAAGCTAATAATATTGTTTCACATTGATCATTCATATGATGTGCTGTTAATAAAATTTCGTTTTTTAACAGTTCTTTTATACATATTTTATATCTTTTTTCTCTACATTTATTTTCTATATTATTTTTATTTTTTATTAATATATTTTTTATTATTATATTTATTTTATATTTTTTACAAATATTAACACAATGTTTTTCTCATTTTTTTGAATTTTTAGATAAATTATGATTTATATGTATTACTCTTATTTTATTTTTTTTTTTATTTTTTAATATTGAATATAATAATACAGATGAATCTATACCTCCACTAAAACTTATTAAAAATTTTTTATATTTTTTTATTAATTTATTTATTGTTAAATCTATATTATTCATTTATATATTTATAATTAATATTATTTATATTATTGTTTTTAATTTAAATTTATAATAATATATATTATTATTTATTTATATAAGGGTCGTTAGCTCAGAGGTAGAGCAGTTGACTTTTAATCAATTGGTCACAGGTTCAAATCCTGTACGACCCATTTTATTTTTATGTTTATATATTTTTTAATAAATAAAGTCTATATGTAATATTTTATTTTTATATGGATGTTTTTGTATACATTTTATTTTTGATAATATTTTTTTATTTTTTAATATAATTTCAAATATAATATTTTTTTTTTTTTTATATTTTATTATTTTATTATATATTTTATTATGATTAATTTTTATTAATATATTTTTTTTATTTTTACCATATATTATAGATGGAATTTTATTTTTATTTCTTATTTTTTTATTATAGTTAGATCCAGTTTTATATCTATATTTTGCTTTTATTTTTAATTTTTTCATTTTTTTTTTATTATTTATATAATATAACTATATAAACTATATATATAGTTTTTATTTAAAAAAAATTATAAAAATATATAATATTTATATTTTAAAAAAAAATATAAATAAATTTATTTATTATTTTTAATGTATAATTTAAATATTTTAAAAATAAATTATTTGTACAATAAATTATAAATATCAATAAATTTTTTATTAATAAAATATATTTTATATTATTTATACAATATAACTTTTTTAAAATTATAAATTATATATTGTAATAAATATTTTTTATTTAAAAATTATATTTTATTAATTTATTTAATATTAATTACATTTGTATATATAATAAAATAATTTATTTATTAAATATAAGATTATTATTTTTTTTAAATATTTTATTATTATTTATATAATAATAATTATTTTTTTAAAATTATTTAATTTAATAAAATTAATAAATAAAATTTAATTATTTTATATATTTAATATATTTTAAAATATATTATTTAATATTTATTTTTTTTTTATTTTAATAATTAATATATTTATTTTTTTATAATATTATTATTAATTGTAATAATTAATATATTGTATTATTCTATTATAACTATAGATTGAGCATATTTTTTTTCATCTGTAATACTTATATGTATTTTTTTTGCTTTTTTTTTTTTTAATATTTTTAAAGCTTTATAAAGAAATTTTATTTTTGGTTTTCCAATTTTATTATGATATATTTCAAAATTATTAAAATATATTCCTTTTTGAATTCCTGTTCCTAATGCTTTTGAAGCTGCTTCTTTTGAAGCAAATTTTTTTGCTAAAAAATTTGTTTTATTTTTAGTTTTTTTATATTCTTTTAATTCATTTTTTGTTAATATTTTTTTACAAAAATTTCATATTCTATTTTTTGGTATTTCTTTAATTCTTTTTATTTTTATTATATCTATTCCTATTCCTATCATTTTAATTTTTTATTTTAAATTTTTTTTTTATTATTTTATATAAATTATTTAATATTGATTTATTATTATTTTTGTTTTGTGTTTCTAGAAATAATTGTTCTTCTGCTAGATATGTATGTATTGGGTATCCATTATCATCTTCTATAATTACATGATACCATGGAGATTTTATAAAGGTATTATTTATTTTTTTTTTTTCTTTATTATTATTTAAAGAATATTCTGGATCAATATCTATTATTATTCCTATAAATTCTAATAATTTATGTTTTACTTTTTGACCTATATTAAATTTACTTGATTTTATCATTGTTTTTTAAAAAAAAAGAAGTTATAAATATATTTTTATTATAGTTTATTTTTATAAAAAAATAAATTTATTATTATAATCATTTTTTTATTTTTAAATATATATATCATATTAATGATAATATAAACATATTTATTATTGTTATTGAATATCCATATTTTCATTTTAATTCTGGTATAAATTTAAAATTCATACCATATATAGATGATATTATTGAAGAAGGTATAAATATTATTGATATAACTGTTAATATTTTTATTATTCTGTTTTGTTCTATATTTAAAAATCCCATAGATGATTCCATTAGTAAATTAATTTTTTGAAATAATGATTCATTATATGGTAATAATGATTCTATATCTCTTATTATATCTCTTGATAATTCTCTTTGATTGTATGTTAATATATTTTTTCTTATTAAAAATATTAATGCTCTTTGTGTATCTATTAAACATATTCTTATTTTTGATATTATATCTTCTTTTTTAGCTAATATTGATATTGAATAACTAAATTTTTTATTATTTTGTTTTTTTAGTATTATATGGGTTAAATATTCTAAATCTATATAAATATTTTCTATTTCATTTGCTAATTGATCAATTTTAATTTCAAATAAATTTAGTAATAAATCATATGTATTATATTTTTTAATTTTTTTATTTTTTATTTTTATTCTGTAAAAACGGAATACAGGTAGTTCTATTTCTCTTAATGTATATATTTTATTGTTTTTTATTATAAAAGCTACTGTTATATTGTTTATACAATCTTCTGTATCTTTATAGAAAAAAAATGAATGTACGTGTAGTCCATTTTTGTCTTTAAAAAATCTTTCTGATGATTCTATATTTAGTAATTTAGTTTTTTTTATTATTTTTTGTTTAAGTATTTTTTCTACATATTTTATTTCTTTTTTAGTAGGATTTATAAGATCAACTCATATATAATCTTTTGTTTTTTTAATTTGTTTTTTATTAAATATTTTTTTTTTAATTATTTTTTTTTTTTTATATTTAAATATATATAACATAAAATATTTTTTTGTTTTTTAAAATTATTATATTTTTTTATTATTTATTTTATTTTCTATTTTATTTATGTTTTATATAAAATGTAGTAAAATATGTGATATTATTATTTTTAATAATAGAGGTTTTATGTATAATAAAATTATAAGCATTAATGATAGTATTTTTCAAGAAAAAGTATTAAATTTTTCTAATTATGTTATAGTTATTTTTTGGTCTAAATATTGTGGTCCTTGTAAGATATTATTAGAATTAATTAATAAGAAATTTTTAAATTATTCTGATAAATTATTATTTTTTAAGTTAGATATAAATAAATCTAATATAATTATTGAAAAATATAATATTTTAAGTGTTCCAACTATGTTGTTATTTAAAAATGGAAAATTATTATTAAATAAAATAGGATTATTAAATGAAGATGATTTTTTAAATTTTTTAAAAATTAGTATTATATAATAATATATTTTTACCTTCAATTATTCATTAATTATTATTTATTATGAATCTTACACGATTAAAAAATATGTCAGTTTCTAAATTAGTTATTCTTGGAAAAAAAATAGGTTTAGAAAATATAGCTAGAATGCGTAAACAAGATATAGTTTTTTCAATTTTAAAACAACATTCTAGAATTGGTGAAGATATTTTTAGTAATGGTGTTTTAGAAATATTACAAGATGGTTTTGGTTTTTTAAGATCATCAGATAGTTCTTATTTAGCTGGTCCAGATGATATTTATGTATCTCCTAGTCAAATACGTAGGTTTAATCTAAGAACAGGTGATACCATTTCTGGAAAAATAAGACCTCCTAAAGATACAGAACGTTATTTTGCTTTATTAAAAATTAATAGAGTAAATTATGATAAACCTGATAATTCAAGAAATAAAATTCTTTTTGAAAATTTAACTCCTTTACATACAAATTCTAGGTTATATATGGAAACTGGTAATGGATCTAAAGAAGATATTACTTCTCGTGTATTAGATTTAGCATCTCCTATAGGTAGAGGTCAAAGAGGATTAATAGTTGCTCCACCTAAGGCTGGTAAAACTATTTTATTACAAAGTATTGCTAAAAGTATTAGTTTTAATTATCCAGAATGCGTTCTTATAGTATTATTAATTGATGAAAGACCTGAAGAAGTAACAGAAATGTATAGAATGGTTAAAGGAGAAGTTATAGCATCTACATTTGATGAACCAGCTTTAAGACATATACAAGTATCTGAAATGGTAATTGAAAAAGCTAAAAGATTAGTTGAACATAAAAAAGATGTTGTAATTTTATTAGATTCTATAACTAGATTAGCTAGAGCTTATAATACTGTAGTTCCTTCTTCTGGTAAAGTTTTAACAGGTGGTATAGATTCTAATGCTTTACATCGTCCTAAAAGATTTTTTGGAGCAGCTAGAAATGTTGAAGAAGGAGGTAGTTTAACTATAATAGCTACTGCTTTAATAGATACTGGTTCTAAAATGGATGAAGTTATTTATGAGGAATTTAAGGGTACTGGAAATATGGAATTACATTTATCTAGAAAAATAGCAGAAAAAAGAGTGTTTCCTGCTATTGATTATAATAGATCTGGTACTCGTAAAGAAGAATTATTAACATCATTAAATGAATTACAAAAAATATGGATTTTAAGAAGAATTATTCAACCTATGGATGAAGTTGAAGCTATGGAATTTTTAATTAAAAAATTATCTATGACTAAAACAAATAATGATTTTTTTAATATGATGAAAAGATATTAATTTTATATATTATTTTTTTAATATAATATATAATATATCATTTGTGGTGGTTATAGCTCAGTAGGTAGAGCTCTGGATTGTGGTTTCAGATGTCATGGGTTCGAATCCCATTAACCACCTTTTTATTTTTTTTTCGGTGAGTAGCGCAGTTTGGTAGCGCAACTGGTTTGGGACTAGTGGGTCGGAGGTTCAAATCCTCTCTCACCGATTTTATTATATAATTATGAAAAATATTTTAGTTACTTGTGCTTTACCTTATTCTAATGGACCTATACATTTAGGTCATATATTGGAAAATGTTCAAGCTGATATATGAGTTAGGCATCAAAAAATGTTAGGTAATAAAGTTTATTTTATTTGTGCTGATGATGCTCATGGTACTGCAGTTATGTTAAAAGCTAATGAATTAGAATTAAATCCAGAACTTATGGTAAATAATATTTTAAATCAACATAAAGATCAATTTTTAAAGTTTAATATTTTTCATGATATTTATCATACTACTCATAATAATACTAATTATTTTTATTCTTTATTATTTTTAAATAATTTAAAAAAAAAAAAGTTATTATATAAAAAAAAAATTTATCAATTTTATGATAATAAAAAAGGTATTTTTTTACCTGATAGATTTATAAAAGGTAAATGTCCAAATTGTAAAAGTAACAACCAATATGGTGATGTTTGTGAAAATTGTAATTCTATTTATAATTCTTTTGAATTATTAAATCCTATATCTTTATTATCTAATTCTAAACCATCTATATTAAAAACTGAACATTTATTTGTAAATATTAGTTATTTTAAAAAAAATATATATAATTGAATATTATTGTCTAATATTAATATTGAAATTAAAAATCAATTATTTAATTGATTAGAAAATAATTTATTTAATTGAAATATTTCTCGTGATTCTCCTTATTTTGGTTTTAAAATACCTAATATATATATAAAAAATAAATATTTTTATGTTTGATTAGATGCACTTATATCTTATTTAAGTGTTTTTAAAATTTTTAGTATGAAAAATGATTTTAATATTTTTAATGATTTTTGAAATTTAAATAGTAATTATGAAATTTATCATATTATAGGTAAAGATATTATATATTTTCATGGTTTATTATTACCTGTTATTTTAGATGTTTTAAATGTTAGAAAACCTACTGGTATAATAGTTCATGGACATGTTAAAATTAATGGTATTAAAATGTCTAAATCAAAAAATAATTTTATATCATCTAAAGAATGATTAAAAAATTTTGATAGTGATAGTCTTAGATATTATTTTGCTAGTAAATTAAATAATAATATGAATGATATTAATTTATGTATTGATGATTTTATAAAAACTATTAATTATGATTTAGTTTATAATTTTATAAATATAGCTTCTAGAATTTATTATTTTATAAATAAATATTTTAATAATTTTTTATGTGATAAATTATATAATATTAATATTTATAATTTATTTGTTAATAAATCTTATTTAATTAGTAATTATTATATAAATTTTAATTATTATAAAGTATTAATAGAAATTAATAAATTAAATAATTTAATTAATAAATATATTAATGATTATAAACCTTGAGATATTAATAATATTTTATATCATAAATATGAATTACATAAATTTTGTACATTAATAATTAATTTATTTAAAGTAGTTTCTATTTATTTATATCCAATTATTCCTAATATATTTAATAATATTGAAATATTTTTAAATATAAAATTATATTGAAAAAGTATATATATTCCTTTATTAAATCATAAAATATGTAAATATAATATTTTGTATAAATGTATTAAAAAAAAAATATTTAATTTTAATTAAAATTTTATTTGAGTTATTATTTTATGTCATACTATATAAGTAAAAGTATTATAAATAAAATAGGAAATAGATTTGATTTAGTCTTAATAGCTTCATTTAGAGCTAGACAAATACAAATTTTTTCTAAAAATAATTATTTAAAAGAATTAAAAAATGATAAATCTACTATTTTAGCTTTAAAAGAAATAAAAAATAATTTAATTGATAATAGTATTTTTGATATTATTTTTAATAAAAAAATAAATAATTTTTAGTATATTATTTTATATGAAATTTTATTTAGTTGGTGGAGCTATACGTGATAGATTGTTAGGATTAAATGTTCGTGATAAAGATTGAGTAGTTATAGGATCTACATATAAAGATATGATTAAATTAGGTTTTATACCTGTAGGTAATGATTTTCCTGTTTTTTTACATCCTATAACATATGAAGAATATGCTTTAGCTCGTAAAGAAAAAAAAAATGGACAAGGTTATCATGGATTTTTATGTAATTATTCAAAATATGTTACTTTAAGAGAAGATTTATATCGTAGAGATTTAACTATTAATGCTATAGCTATGGATGTTAATGGTAATTATTATGATCCTTATAATGGTTTACTTGATATTAAAAATCGTGTTATAAAACATATTTCTTATCATTTTTTAGATGATCCTTTAAGGATTTTAAGAATAGCTAAATTTTATTCTTTTTATTATAAATTTGGTTTTTTTATACATAAAAATACTATTAAATTGATTATTAATAAAATTAATTTTAATGAGATATTATCTTTAAAATTAGAAAGAATTTGATTAGAAACAAAAAAAGTTTTTTTAAAATGTAATTTTTTTATTTATATAAATGTTTTATATAAATTAAAAGTTTTAGATTTGATTTATCCTGAAATTTTTTTATTATTTTTGAATAAAAAAAAATTATATTTTTTTTCATTATTATTTAATAATTTAAATATGTATAAATTTGGATTGGATGTAAATTTGTTATGTTTTTTTTGTTTTTTTGATTGTACTATATTATCAGATAATTTTTTTTTAAATAATAAATATATTTTAAAAAAAATAGAAAATTTTTGTAAAAAATTTTCTATATCTAATAAAAAGATTAATTTATTTAAATGTATTTATAATTTTTTACGTAAGATATTTTTTTTTACTAAAAATAGTAATATATATATATTATTTTATGAATTAATGGAAATTATTAATATTTGAAGAAATCCTAATATTATTGTATGTATTTTTAATTTTATTAAAGTTTTATCTATTAAACCTGTTAATAAAAAAATATTTTCAATACTAAATAAATATATTATAGATTTATATTATATAACTAATAATTTAAAAAATAAATATTTAATAAATTTAAATTATAAAGGAATTGAAATAGGTAATAAAATTAAATTTTTTAGGTTTAAAAAAATTTATTTTTTTTTAAAAAGTAGAAATTATTAAAAATTTTCATTTATATTTCAATTTGGTTTTACTTTTATAATAAATTTATTTTTTATTTTATTTTTTTTTGTTATATATTTTATATATCCTGTATATGCTATCATTGCTGCATTATCTGTACACAAATTTTTGTTAGGATAAAATATTTTTTTTTTGTATTTTTTAGATATATATAATAATTTTTTTCTTAATTTTTTATTTGAACTAACACCTCCTACTATACTTATATTATTTATTTTATATTTTTTTGAAGCATTTAATAGTTTAAATATTATTAAATCAATAATTGTTTCTTGTAAAGAATATGCTATATTATATTTGAATTGTAAATTTATTTTTTTTTTATTTTTTATAAAATTTGTTATATATGTTTTTAATCCTGAAAAACTAAAATTAAAATTATTTTTTTTTTTTAAAGGTTGTGGAAAATTAAATTTTTTTTTTCCAAATTTTGAATATTTATATATTTTATTTCCAGCTGGATATTTTAATCCTATTAAATTTCCTATTTTATCAAATATTTCTCCTGCAGCATCATCAAGTGATTTTCCTATAATTTTATATTTATTAAAATAATAAACTATAACTAATGTTGTAGTAGATCCTGATATTATTAATGATATAAATGGAAATTTTGGTTTTTTTTTTGATATCATTATTGACATTATATGTCCTTCTATATGATTTATTGGTATATAAGGTATTTTATATATATATGATAGTGATATTGCTACAGTAGTTCCTATTATTAACGAACTTGATAATCCTGGTCCTGCAGTAAATGAAATTAAGTTTATTTTATTTAAATTTATTGAGTATTTTTTTATAATTTTTTTTATTAGTAAAATTATTTTATTTGTATGGTTTTTTGATGCTATATTTGGTACTACTCCTCCATATTTTGAATGTATATTTTGTTGACTATGTATTTCATTTAATATTATACCTTTTTTATTATTATAAATACTTATACATGTTTCATCACATGATGTTTCTATTCCTAATATTATCATTTTGTTTTTTTTTATTATTTAAATATGTTAATATTATTATATATTAATATAAAATTTATTAATTTTAATGTAATATTTATTAATTGTTATAAAATAAATTAATTAGTTATTATAATTATTTAAATAAGTAAGAATATATTTATGCCTATAATTAAAATAAGAGAAAATGAACCTTTTGATATAGCGTTACGTAGATTTAAAAGATCTTGTGAAAAATCTGGTATACTTACAGAAGTACGTAGAAGAGAATATTATGAAAAACCAACTACAAGGAGAAAAAAAGCTAAAGCTTCTGCTATAAAAAGACAAAATAAAAAAAAAAATAGAAATAATAAATTTAAATTTAAATAGTTTTTTATGAAATATGTATCTGATGATTTTATAAAAAAATTATTAAATTCTACTAATATAGTTAATATTATTTCATCTGAAATAAATTTAAAATCTATTAATAATAATAAATATATTTCTTGTTGTCCTTTTCATAAAGATAAAAATCCTTCATTTTTAGTTAATGAAGATGAAAATTATTATTATTGTTTTGGTTGTAAATCTCATGGAAATGTTATAGATTTTTTGATGAAATTTTATAATATTAATTTTTTAGATAGTATAAAAAAATTATCTATTATTTCTAATATTAATATTAAATATAATTATTTTGTAAAAAATAAAAATTATATTTATAAAAGAAAATATTTTAGTTTAATTTATAAAATTAGTAAAATATATAATAATTATTTGTTATTTAGTAAAAAATTATATTATGTTAGAGATTATTTATTTAATAGAGGTTTAGATTTTAATTTAATAAAATATTTTTTTATTGGTTATTCATTTAATGATTCTATTAATAAAATAATTTCATATCTTAGTAAAGATGAAATCAATTTTTTGATTAAATTTAATTTTTTTGCTAATTATAATAATAAAATTTATGATAAATTTTATAATCGTATTATTTTTCCTATTTTTAATGATTATAATTATATAGTAGGTTTTGGTGGTTGTAGTATAAATAAAAAATATTTACCTAAATATATAAATAGTTCTAAGAATATTTTTTTTTTAAAAAAATATTGTTTATATGGATTTAATTTAATTAAAAAAAAATGTGTTAAAATTGATAAAATTTTAGTAGTAGAAGGTTATTTTGATGTAATTATATTAAATAAATTTGGTATAAATTATGTTGTAGGTTTATTAGGGTCTTCTATTTCTGTACAACAAATTAAGTTATTATATTTATATACTAATAAGATTATTTTTTGTTATGATGGAGATATTTCTGGAATTAGTTCTATTAAAAAAACCGTTTTTTTAATGTTAAATTATGTTAATGAAAATAGGAAAAGTTTTTTTATTTTTTTACCTTCAAATGAAGATCCAGATTCTATAATTCGTAAAGAAGGATTAAATAAATTTAATTATAGAATTGATAATTGTAAATCTATTTTTGATGTTTTATTTATTTTAGCTTCATATAAAAATGATTTATTATCTTATATTGATAAAATAAATTATGTTAGTTATTTTATTCCTATAATAAATAAAATTAATTCTTTTGTTGTAAAATTATTTTTATATCAAAAATTATCTTATAAGGTTGGTTTAAGTCAAACTAAATTATTTAATTTATGTAATAATTATTCTTATAATAAAAAAATTTATGTAAAAAAAAAAAATATTTTTAGATATTTAATTAGTCTTTTATTAAAGAATTTATATTTATCTAATTTTGTTAATTTATATAATAAATTATTTAAAGTTAATATATATGGGTTATCTTTATTTTTAAAGATAGTAAATATTTGTGTTTGTAATTATAATATTAATTTTAAATATATTATTAAATATTTTAATAATTATAATACAAAATTATATTTAGAATATTTATATTTAAATAATTTTTTTTTAATTAAAAAAGGTAATGAAAAAAAAATTTTTTTATTTTTTTTAAATAGATTAAAAATTATTTTAATAAATAAAAGTATTAAAAATAATATTATAAAAGGTAAAATGTATGGTTGAAATTTAAAGAGAAAAATTAAAATTTGAAATTTAATAAAATTAAAAAATTTTAGTTAATTTTTAAATTGTTTTTTATAAAATTATTAATATGAATAAAAATAATAAATTAAAATTAAGGTTTTTAATAAATAAAGGAAAAAGAAAGGGTTATTTAACTATTAATCAAATTAATAATTTTTTATCTTCTAAAAAAAATAATGTATTTATATTTAATAAAATTATTAATATTATTAATAAATTTAATATTTATGTAGTTAAAAATATTTCTTGTTTAAATAAATTAGTTATTAATAAAAATATTTCTTGTAATAATATTATTTTAAAAGATAATATTATTATTAATAAATTTCATGATCCTGTAAGGATATATATGCGTGAAATGGGTACTGTTGGTTTATTAACTAAAAGTGATGAAATTAGTATAGCTAAGCGTATAGAGAAAGGTATTTATTTAATGCAATTAAATTTATCTAAATTATTTAAATCTATAGATTTTTTTTTATCTCAATATAATTTAGTTAAGAAAGGTAAATTACGTTTATGTGATTTGATTATTGGATTTGTTGATTATAATATTGATATAAATAAAAGTTTTAAAAAAAATAAACGTAAGTATATTAATAGTAATAATATATATTTGGATTATATAGATCCTGATATTGTTAATAATAGATTTAATTATTTATATATTCAATATTGTTTATTAATTAAATTTATTAATAAATATAGTATAAATCATCCGTATACTAAATGTGAATTAAATAAATTAATAAATTTATTTATGAAATTTAGATTAGTTCCTAAACAATTTGATTTTTTAATTAAAAAATTTAAAATTATTATTAATAATATAAATAATAAAGAAAATGAAATTTTTGATTTATGTGTTAATTATTGTTTAATTCCTAAGGATATATTTTATAAATTTTATTTATATTATGGTACAAATAATCAATGAATATATAAAATATTAAATCAAAAAAATATTTCTTTATTAAAATTTAAAAATAATATTAATTTATTAATAAATAAATTAAATTATTTATTTAAAATAGAAAAATATATTGGATTAAGTATTGTTA
Organism: Candidatus Stammera capleta; assembly: GCA_036689295.1. GTDB lineage: Bacteria > Pseudomonadota > Gammaproteobacteria > Enterobacterales > Enterobacteriaceae > Stammera > Stammera capleta_AR. The sequence goes on along the minus strand of CP144785.1, from coordinate 254,113 downwards.
ATATTAAAAAAATTATAAATAATTTAATTAATTATGAAAATGAAACAAAAAAAGCAAAGAAAGAAATGGTAGAAGCTAATTTAAGATTAGTTATTTCTATAGCAAAAAAATATACTAATAGGGGTTTACAATTTTTGGATTTAATACAAGAAGGTAATATTGGTTTAATGAAAGCTGTTGATAAATTTGAATATAAAAGAGGTTATAAATTTTCTACTTATGCAACTTGATGAATACGTCAAGCTATTACTAGATCAATAGCTGATCAAGCTAGAACAATCAGAATACCAGTACATATGATTGAAACTATTAATAAATTAAATAGAGTTTCTAGACAAATATTACAAGAAATTGGTCGTGAACCTACTCCAGAAGAATTATCTATTAGAATGTGTATATCTGAAGATAAAATAAGGAAAGTTTTAAAAATATCTAAAGAACCTATTTCAATGGAAACTCCTATAGGAGATGATGAAGATTTACATTTAAGTGATTTTATTGAGGATACTTCTTTAGAATTACCTATAGAATCAGCTACATCTGATAGTTTAAAATTAGTTACTAATAATGTTTTAGATAGTCTTACTCCTAGAGAAGCTAAAGTATTAAGAATGCGTTTTGGTATTGATATGAATAGTGATCATACTTTGGAAGAGGTAGGTAAGCAATTTGATGTTACTAGAGAAAGAATAAGACAAATTGAAGCTAAAGCTTTAAGAAAATTACGTCATCCTAGTAGATCTGATATATTACGTAGTTTTTTAGATGATTAATTATATTTATATAGTATAATAATTACTATATGAATAAATTTAATGGTTTTAATAAATTAAATATAGAAGATAAATTTAAAGAATGTTTGTTTAATTATATAAATAAAATATCTAAATTTAATATTAATTTTTTAGATACTAAAATTATTTCAGATTTATTAATAAATTATTATGGAGAGAGTATACCTTTAAGTAAATTATCTAAAATATGTATTGATAATACAATTATAAAAATTTCTTTATTTGATAAAAATATAAAAAATATTGTTAAAAAAAAAATTTTTTTATTAAATTTAAATTTAAATATTAACGATGATAAGGATGATATTTTGATTTATATCCCACCTTTAACTCAAGAAAAAAGATTTTTTTTTGTTAAATTATTAAATAAAGAAAAAGAATTAGCAAAAATTAGTATTCGTAATATAAGAATGAATTTTAAAAATAAGATAAAATTAATTTATAAAAAAGAATTTAGTATAGATGAAGAAAAAAATATTTTAAATAAATTACAAAAATATACTGATTTTTATATTAATAAAATTAATTTAATTTTTATTGAAAAAAAAAAAAAAATACTTGGAATATAATATTTATTTTTTATATGTTTGAATTAAATAATAATAAAATAAAACATATTGCTATAATTATGGACGGTAATGGTAGATGAGCTTTATCAAAAGGTGTTTCTAGAATATTAGGTCATAAAAAAGGCTTAAAATCATTAAATAAAATAATTAATTTTTCTATAAAATTTAATTTAAATATTTTAACTTTATATGCTTTTAGTACTGAAAATTGATCTCGTCCTTATTTAGAAGTTTTTGAATTAATGAGAATGTTTTATTTAACTATAAATAAAAGTATGTATTATTTACATAATAAAAATGTTTGTGTAAAAATAATAGGTAATAAAAGTAATTTTTGTAATACTATGTTAAATAGTATTAATAAAATAGAATTATTAACTAAAAATAATAGTGGTTTAAAATTAAACATAGCTATAGATTATGGTGGTAAATGAGATATTTTAAATTGTTTTAAAAAAATTATTTATAAATTTAATAATAATATTTTAAATATAAATATTAATAAAAAAATTATAGAAGAAAATTTATGTTTAGGTAATTTACCTCCTGTAGATATATTAATTCGTACTGGTAAAGAAAAAAGAATTAGTAATTTTTTATTATGACAAATTGCTTATTCTGAAATTTTTTTTATTGATATTTTATGACCAGATTTTAAATGTATTAATTATTTTAATATTATAAATGAATATTTTAGTAGAAATAGAAAATTTGGAAAAATAAATTTATTAAAATAAATATTAATTATGAATATTTTTTTTTTAGATAAATTATATAATTATATATATAAAATTAATTTTATTAGTAGTTTGTTTTTATTTATATTATTATTATTTAGTTTTAAATCTTATAGTTTTAATAATTATAATATTAAAAATATTATTTTAGATATAAAAGATAATAAAGATAATGTTAATTATTATATTAATTTATTATTTAAATATAAAAAAAAATTTAAAATAAGTGAAATTTTATATTTTTTTTATAAAATGAATCATTTTAAAAAAATTAAAGTAAATTATTTGAATAATAAAAAAATATTAATATATTTGTTATATAATCCTATTATTTATAATTTTAAAATAATTGGTAATAAATTATTTAATTATAAAAAAATATATTTATATTTGAAAAAATTTAATATTAATAAAGGTAATTTTTTAAGTATTAATAATTTATTAAAATTTAAAAAATTTATTATTAATAAATATAAAAGTAAAAGTAAATATAATAATAAAATTTTTTTTTTTAAAAAAAAAATTTATAAAAATAAATATTTATTAAAGATTGTTTTTAAAGAAGGTAATTATTTGAATGTAAGAAATATTAATTTTTTTGGAAATTTTAATTTTAGTAAAGATATTATTTATTCATTAATTAAAACTAGAATATATAATAGTTTTATTAATTTTTTTTTAGATAATTATTTTAATAATATGATTTTTATTAATGATTTAAAAAATATAAAAAATTTTTATTTTAGTAAGGGTTATTTTGATTTTAATATATATAAAGTTAATGTTAAGTTAATTAAAAAAAAATTTTTAGATTTAAATATATATTTAAATGAAGGTAATAGATATAAAATAGAAGATCTTATAATAAAAAGTAGTATTTTAAATTATACTAAAAAATTAAATATTATAAAAAATAATTTTTTTAAAAAAAACATGTTTTATAATTCAAAGTTTATTAATAAAATTATTAAAAGAATTCATTATATTTTTGAACAAAATGGTTATGCAAATATATTTATAGATGTTAAATTTAAAAAAAAAAGTAATAATAAATTAATTTTATTTTTATACGTTAATTTTGATAAAAAATATTATATTAATAAAATATTATGGTATGGTAATGATAAAGTTGATTTAAATTTATTTAAAAAAAAATTTTTTTTTGAAGGTAAGTTATATAATTCTATATTAATAAACAATAGTTTAAATACTTTATATAAAAGTAATTTGTTTTCTTCTATAAAATTAAATAAAAAATTTTTAGGTATTAATTCTAATAAATTAAATTTAATATATAATATTGTAGAAAATAATAATGGAGTATTTAGTTTTAAATTAGGTTATGGTAAGAAAAGTAAGATTAATTATGATATTAGATTATCTAAAAATAATTTTTTATATAAAAATGATAATTGATTTATTAGTTTTTTAAAAAATAAAATTAATAATTCTGGTAGTTTATTATTTAGTTATCCTTTAAATTATTTATATGATATTTATATAAAAAATAATTTTTTTTATAATTTTGCATTAAATAATAGTGATTATGATTATTTAAATTTTTTTTATGGTATTGAAACTAATTTTAATTTTTTATTAAATGATTTTATAAATTATAATTTATTTTTTAAATATGTACATAATTATTTATATAAAATCAAATCACAATTATCACATATAGATTATTTTAATTCTATAAATAAAAAGTTTTATTTAGAAACTTTAAATAATAAATTATATATTAATGATTTTTTTATTACTAATAATTTTATAATTGATAAATTAAATAGTAGTTTATTTCCATCTAAAGGATATTATTTTGATTTTAGTACTATGTTTAGTATACCTTATATATCAAATAATGATTTTTTTAAAATATATTTAAATTATTATCATTATTTTTTATTAAATAAAAATTTAATATTTAATTTTAATAGTTATATAGGTTATGGTAATGGATTAAATGGTAGAAGAATGCCTTTTTATGAAAATTATTATTTTAATGATAATATTCCTTTAAGAGGTTTTGATTATGACAAAGTAGGTCCTAATAAAATTTATTTAAATTCTAAAAGTTATAAATGTAAAAATAATAATGCTTTTTGTTTAAGTAATGAATCGTATGGTGGAAATTTAATTTTTTTTAATAGTTTTAATATTATATTTCCTAATAATTTTTTTTTAGGTAAATATTTTTCTAAATACTTAAGGACTTCTATTTTTTTAGATTCTGGTATTATTTTGGATACTAATTTTAATTATAAAATTTTAAAAAATTGTAAAAATGTATTAAATATTTATAATTATAGAAATATATTAAGATTGTCAGCAGGATTAGCATTTAATATAATTACTCCTATAGGTCCTTTAAATATATCTTTTAGTTTACCTATTAGGTATAATTATAATAATGATGAATTTAATTTTTTTCAATTTAGTATTGGATAATTTTAGGTAATTTATGAAAATCTATTTTAGAAATTTTTTATTATTTTTTATATTTTTTTTTAATACTTGTGTTTTTAGTAAAACAAATATAGCTATTATTAATTTTGATAATATTTTAAAAAAGTCTGTTGTTTATAATAATTTTATAAATAATTTAAATAAAAATGTTAATAAGAAATATATTATTTTAAAAAAAAAAATAGATAATATAATTAAAAAAGAAAAAATTTTAGATAAAAATATATTAAATAATAATAGTAATTTAAAAAATGAAATTTTATCTGAAAAAAATAAAGTTTACGAAAATATTTATAAATTAGAATTATTTTATAATGAAAAAAGTATTAATATACGTAATAAATTTTTTTTAAAAGTAAAAAATATAATAAATAATTTAGTTAAAAATTATAATTATGATTTAGTTATTGATTCTAGTGTAGTTATTTATAATAATTCTAAAATTATTGATATATCTAAAAATATAATAGATATTATTAATAAAAAATATGTCTAATCCTAAATTTATACATCTTAATGTTCATAGTGATTATTCTATAAGAGATAGTATTTGTAAAATAAATCTTTTATTAAAAAAATCATATTATTTAAATATACCATGTATAGCTTTAACTGATTATTTTAATTTATCAGGTGTTATTAAATTTTTTAATAAATCTTTATTTTATGGAATTAAACCTATTTTAGGTTCAGACATATGTATTTTTTTCAATAATATAAATAGTATTAATTTTTCTACTTTATTAATTTTAAATGAAATTGGTTATAAAAATTTAATTAAAATAATTTCTATTGCTCATAAATGTAGTAATAATTCTTTGTTTTTATCTATTAATTATAATTTATTATGTAAGTATTCTGAAGGTTTAATATTGTTATATTCTATTAATTATTATTCTTATAATACTAATAATTTTTTTTTTTATAATTTAAGTTTATTTTATAAACACGTTTTATATTTTAAAAAATATTTTAATGATAGAATATATTTGCAAATTTTTAAATTAAATCATAATAAACAAGATATTTATATAAAAGATACTATATTATGTTCTAATGAAACTAATGTTAATTTAGTATGTACAAATAAAGTTTTGTTTTTAGAAAAAGATGATTTTTATATAAATAAAATTAGATCTTCTATTTATTATGGTTGTACTTTAAATAAAATTAAATATTTTATAGATTATACTAATGAATGTTATTTAAAAAGTGAATTTGAAATGTTTAAATTATTTAAAGATATAGAATGTGCTTTGTATAATACTATTGAAATTTCAGAAAGATGTAATTTTATTTTAAAGAAAAGTAAATTATATTTACCAAAATTTTCTAATATAAAATGTTCATCAAATTATTATTTAAAAAAAATTGTATTTTGTGGTTTAAAAAAAAGATTTAATTTTAAAAAAAATGATAAATTAAAATATAAATATTTATTAAGAATTAAAAAAGAATTAAATATAATTTATAAGTTAAATATTTCTAATTATTTTTTAATAGTAATGGAATTTGTTAAATGATCTAAAAATAATAATATTTTTGTTGGACCTGGTAGAGGATCAGGTGCTGGATCATTGGTAGCTTATTTAATATATATTACAGATATAGATCCTATTAAATTTGATTTATTATTTGAAAGATTTCTTAATTTAGAAAGAAAATCTATGCCTGATTTTGATATAGATTTTTGTATGAAAAAAAGAGATTATGTTTTATCTCATATTGAAAATTTATATGGAAAAAATTCTGTAGCTCAAATAGTTACTTTTAATACTATGACAGCTAAATCAGTTTTAAGAGATGTTGGTAGGATTTTAGGTTATTCTTATAGTTATGTAGATTATGTGGTTAAATTAATACCATTTGATTTAAATATAAATTTAAAAAGAGCTTTATACTTAGAAAGCAAATTAAATTATTTATATAATTCTGATAAAAATATAAAATATTTAATTGATATTTCTTTAAAATTAGAGGGTATTATAAAAAGTGTAGGAAAACATGCTGGAGGTATAGTAATATCTCCTAAATCTTTAGTAAATTTTTGTCCTTTTTATTATGATAAGGATAATTCTAAATTAGTTACTCAATTTGATAAAAATGATATTAAATATATAGGTTTAATTAAATTTGATTTATTAGGATTAAGGACATTAACTGTTATTGATAGTACAATAAAAATGATTAATTTTAATAAATATTTTAACAGTTATTTAAATATTAATAATATAAATTTAGATGATAAAAAAAGTTTTTTATTATTGAGAAATTGTAAAACAATTGCTGTTTTTCAATTAGAATCAAATGGAATGAGAGAATTAATAAAAAAAATTAAACCTAAAACATTTAATGACATTGTGGATTTATTAGCTCTATATAGACCTGGTCCATTAAAGTCTGGTATGGTAGATAATTATATAAATAGAAAAAATGGAAATGAATTAATTTATTATCCTAATATTCATTTACATAATAAGTTTTTAATACCTATATTAAAAAGTACTTATGGAATTATATTATATCAAGAACAGGTAATGAAAATAGCTCAAGTATTAGCTAGTTATAGTTTAGATAAAGCTGATGATTTAAGAATAGCTATTAGTGAAAAAAATTTAAATAAAATGAAATTACATAAATATTTTTTTGTTAAAGGTTGTTCTAAATTAAATATTAATATTAATTTATCTTCTAAAATTTTTTCTTTAATAGAAAATTTTGCTAGTTATGGTTTTAATAAGTCACATTCTGTTTGTTATTCTTTATTAGCATACCAAACTTTATGATTAAAATGTAATTTTACTCCAGAGTATTTGTCTTCATATATTAATTCTGATATTTCTAATATTAAAAAAGTTATTTTAATAATAAGTGAAATTAAAAAATTTGGTATTAAATTAATATCTCCTAATATTAATTTAAGTGATTATTATTTTAGAGTAAATAAAAATAAAGAAATTGTTTATGGTTTAGGTGCTATAAAAGGTATAGGAAAAAGTTCTATTAAAAATATAATTAATATTAGAAATAAATATGGAAAATTTCATGATTTTGTTAGTTTTTGTTTTTTGGTTTATAATAAAAAATTAACAAAATTGGTTTTGGAAAAATTAATATTTTCTGGATCTTTAGATATTTTTTGTATAAATAGATCTGTTTTATTTAAATATATTAAAGATATTTTATTAATTATAAAAAATAAAAAAAAAAATATAATTTTTAATCAATTGAATTTATTTAATAAAAGTAAAATATTTGATTTAATTATTTATAAAAAAATAAAAAATGATATTCCTATATTTAGTAATTTTTATTTATTAAATAAAGAAAAGGAAGTTTTAGGTTTTTATATGAGTGATCATCCTGTAAATAAATATTTAAATTTTGTAAGTAAATATAATATAATTTATATAAAGAATTTATTTTATAGTAATAAAATAAATTTTATTAAAATATTTGGTTTAATTACTAGTATTAAATTTGTATCTACTAAAAAAAATAATCGTATATGTATAATTAATTTAGATGATAATAGTGATAATATAGATTTAATAATTTTTAAAAATATTTATTTAAAATATTATAATTTTATAGATATTAATAATATAATTATAGTAAGTGGTTTTTTAAAAAAAAAAAAATATAATTATTTTTTAGTTAAAAAAATAAATTTAATAAATTATTAATTTATTTTTATGGAGATTTTAAATAAAATGTCTAAATTTATCTTAAATAAGAAAAAACCTTTATTTGGTAATAAAAGATCTTATTCTATGAATACTTGTAAAAGAAAGTTTTTTTTTAATTTACATAATCATCGTTTTTGATTAGTTAATAAAAAAAAATTTATTAAGTTAAGGGTATCAACAAGAGAAATTAGAACTATAAATAAATTAGGTATAGAAAAGTTTTTATTTAAATTTAAAAATATAAGATAGTTTTTATTAATAAAAAAATAATATAATAAAATTATGGCTAAAAGTAAAAGAAAAAATATAAAATTAATTTCTACATCTGGTAGTGGTCATTTTTATACTTCAACTAAAAATTTTAATAATACTAAAAAAAAAATAATTTTAAAAAAATATGATCCTATAATTAAAAAACATATTATATATAAAGAATATAAATAATTTATTTTTTTTAAATTAATTTTATATTAATTTATATAAAATTATTGTATTTTTTTTATTATAATAATTTTTATTAATTAATTATTGTAATAAATTATTTTATATATTTATTTAATTTTATATATTTGTATGATTTTTTTTTAAAAAATTACATGTACTTTTATAATTTTCTTCTATTCCTTCTTTATTTATATTTCATTGAGCTGGGCATATAAATTTTGTTTTTTCTATATAATTTATAGCATCTATTATTCTTAATATTTCATCTATATTTCTTCCTATTGATAAATCATTAATTGATTGGTGTCTTATTATTTTATATTTATCTATTATAAATGTAGCTCTTAAAGATATTCCAGAATTTTTATATTCAACGTTATATAATTTTTGTATTTTTTTTTTAATGTCTGATAAAATTGTAAATTTTATTTTTCCTATTCCTCCTTTTTCTACAGGAGTTTTTTTTCATGCTAAGTGTGTATATATAGAATCTATAGATATACCAATTATTTTTGTATTTTTTTTTTTTAAAATTTTATATCTATTATTTATTGATATTATTTCTGAAGGACAAATAAATGTAAAATCTAATGGTCAAAAAAATATTACTATATTTTTTTTTTTTGAATAATTTTCAAAATTAAAGTTTATTATTTCGTTATTTTTATTTATACCTTTAGTTTTAAAATTTGGTGCTTTTTTTGAAACTAACATAATTTTCCTATATTTTATTATAAATTTATATATAATATATAATATATCATTAATAAATATTTAAATAAATTATATATTTTATTTTATTATTTTAATTTTTATTTAATATAAAAATGTTTAATAAATGTAATTGTTTTATTTATCCTTGATTAATAGATAGTTATTATAAAATTATTTATATTTTTAAAAATAATTATATAAATAGTTTTAATTTTGTTGTTTATTATTCTACTGATTTATGTGTAGATATGTTGATTATATCATTTGTTAAGTGAATATTTTGTAAAAATAAAATTAACAATATTTCATGTAATAAATGTTTATTTTGTAAATTAATAAATAAAAATAAATTTTTAAATTTTTATTTTATAAATTATAAAATTAATATTTTTGATATAAATAAAATATTTATTAATTTATTTAAAAATATGAATATTTATAAATTTAAAATAATTTATTTTTCTAATTTTGATTTTTCTAATTATTATGTTAATAATTTTTTATTAAATATTTTAGAAAAATATTATAATAATTTTATTTTTATTTTTAGTTGTTTTGAATATATTTATATTCCTGAAACATTATATGATAGATTATATAAATTTAAGTTAAATTTTCCTAAAGAAAATTATATAATTAAATTATTTAGTAATTTAAATTTATTTTCTAAATATGATAAATTTAAAATTTTATCATCAATAAGACTAAGTAATAATTCTCCATTATTTTCTATTAAATTATTAAAAAAATTTTTTTTATATAAATATATTTTATTAAATTGTTTTTTGAATATAAAATCTTTTAATTTTAATTATATTGTTAATATTTTAAGTTTTAATTCTATAAAATTTAATTTATATTTTTTAATGACTTTATTTATAGATTTTATTAGAATTAAATTAAATAATTTAAAATATTTATATAATATTGATTTAATTAATTTAATAAAAAGAAAAATTAAATATTTTGATATTAAAAATATTTTTTTGATTTTAAATAAAATAATAAAGTGTGATAATGATATTAGAAGTATTAAAAATATAAATAAAAATATTTTAATATATAATTTAGTTAGTTTTATTTTTATTAAAAATTATTATATATAGGTAATATATGTTAATAGATTCTCATTGTCATTTAGATAAATTAAAAATTTTTAAAAGTATAAATAATTTAATTTTTTTTTTAAAAAAAAATAAAATTAAAAATGTTTTATCTGTTTCTGTAAATATAAAAAATTTTTTTAGTTTATTTTCAAGATTATCTTATATTAATCAAAATATTATTAAATTATCTTGTGGTATTCATCCTTTATATATTAAAGATATGGATAAAGATGATTTATTTTTGTTAGAAAAATTTTTATTATTTAAAAATGTTATTGCAATAGGAGAGTCAGGATTAGATTATAAATTTATTAGTAATAATTTAGATAAAAAAAAACAAATTGATATTTTTAATTATCATTTGTTTTTATGTAAAAAATATAAAAAACCTTGTATTATACATTCTAGGTTTTCAGAAATTGATACTATTAATGAAATTAAAAAATTTGATATTAATGATTTTGGAGCTATAATACATAGTTATAGTTATTTAGATAAAAAAATATTATATAAATTTATAGATTTAGGTTTATATATATCTTTATCTGGATTAATTACTTTTAAAAGTTTTTATAAAATAAAAGATATTATTAATTATATACCTTTAGATAGATTATTAGTTGAAACTGATTCTCCTTATTTAACTCCATATAATTGTAAAGGATTAAATAATCCAACAAATATTATATTTATAATTAAGAAAATATCTTATTTAAGAAAAATAAGTTTTTATAAAATTTTATTAAATACTAATAAAAATTTTATTAATTTATTTAATATTTAAATTTTCTTTTTTTATATAAAAAACTTTATTTTTTTTATTCTTAAATTTATATCATTTTATTTTAATATTTTTATTTTTTTTTATAATTTTTTTATATTGATGACCTACTTCACATATTAAATATCCATTTTTATGTAAATATTTACCTGAATTATTTATTATTTTTTGTATTATATATGTTGAATTTTTTTTAGAAAATAATGATATTTTTGGTTCATATAAATATTCTTTAGGTAATTTTTTAATTTCTTTTTTGTTTAAATATGGAGGATTTGATATTATTAAATTATATTTTTTTTTTTTTAATTTTTTAAATAAATTTGATTCTATTGTATTTATTTTTTTTTTCATTTTATGAAAAATAATGTTTTTTTTGGCTATTTTTAATGCATTTTTTGATATATCTATAGCATCTATTTTGCTATTTGGATATAAATATGAACATGCTATTGCTATACACCCACTTCCTGTACATAAATCAAGTATATATTTTGGTTTTTTTTTAATAAAAGGTATTTTTTTTTTAATTATTTGTGATATAGGTGATCTTGGAATTATTACATTTTTATTTACATATATTTTTTTATTGCAAAATCATGTATATTTTATTAAATATGCAGTAGGTATTCTTTTTTTTATTCTTATATTTATTAATTTATATATTTTTTTTAATTTTTTTTTTTTTATATAAAAATTTTTTATTTTATTATATTTTTTATTTATATTTATATTTAATATAGGATAAATCAAATGTATTGTTTCAGATAAATAATTATATGTATTATGTCCATAATATATATTATTTTTTTTAAATAAATTTAAACAATATTTAAATATTGATAAAAATGATTTATTTTCCATGATATTATTATATAATAATATATATTTTAGCGGAAGTGGCGAAATTGGTATACGCACTAGAATTAGAGTCTAGTACTTATAATAAGTATACGAGTTCAAATCTCGTCTTCCGTAATTAATTTATTGGGGTATAGCCAAGTGGTAAGGCATCGGGTTTTGATCCCGCGATCCCAGGTTCAAATCCTGGTACCCCCGTATAGCTACGTAGCTTAATTGGTTAGAGCACAGCATTCATAACGCTGAGGTCACAGGTTCAATTCCTGTCGTAGCTATTTAACATTTTAATTTATGAATAATATATGTATACTAATTTATATGTTAAAACTTGAGGATGTCAAATGAATAAATATGATACTAATAAAATTATTTCATATTTATTTAAATCTTCTAATAAATATTTTTTAGTTAATAACATTTTAAAAGCTGATTTAATTATTTTAAATACTTGTTCTGTTAGACAGAAAGCTAAAGATAAATTGTTTTCTTGTTTAAATTATATTAAGAAAATTAAATTAAATAATTTAAATTTAATAGTTGCTGTGGGTGGATGTGTTGCTACTCAAGAAAAAAATAAATTATTTAATAAATTTAGTATTATTGATATAATTTTTGGAACACAAAATATTAATAATATTAATATTTTGATAGAAAAATTTAAGAAGGAAAAAAAAAAAATAATTGATATAAAATTCAGTAATGATATTTTTAAAGATATTAATTATTTAAATGATAATAATTTTGATATTTCTAAAACATTTGTTACAATAATGGAAGGTTGTAATAAATTTTGTTCATATTGTATAGTACCTTTTACTAGAGGTAAACAAATTAGCCGTGATCCTATGAGTATAATTTCTGAAATATGTTATTTAGTTTCTAAGGGTATTTATGAAATTAATTTATTAGGTCAAAATGTTACTTCTTATTCTAGTTATTTATCTAATGGTAAAAAATGTAATTTTTCTTATTTATTAAATTTAATTTCTGAAATTGATGGTTTAAAACGTATTAAATTTACTACTAGTCATCCTAATGATTTTAATGAAGATATTTTTTTATCTTATAAAAATATATCTAAAATAGTTAATTTTTTACATTTACCTATACAAAGTGGTTCTAATAGAATTTTAAAAATTATGAAAAGAAATTATACAGTTGAATTTTATAAGGAAATTTTATATAAATTATTATGTATTAGACCAAATATGATATTTGGTACTGATTTTATAGTTGGTTTTCCTACTGAAAATGATAATGATTTTAATTTAACTATGAAATTAATTTCTGATATTAAATTTGATAGTAGTTATGCTTTTATTTATTCTCCTAGAGAAGGAACTAAATCTTTTAATATGAAAGATAATATTTCTTTATTAGTTAAAAAAAATAGATTATATAAAATACAAAAATTATTAAAATTTAATTCTTTATATTGAAATAAAAAAATGTTAGGTAAAATAAAAGAGGTTTTTGTTGAAGGTTATACAAAAAGAAATAATTTTTGTTATGGTAGAACTGATAATAATAAAATAGTATATTTTAAAAAAAAAGATAATATTTTAGGTAAATTTATTAAAGTTAATATTAATAAAATAAAAAATAATTTGTTATATGGATTGTTAATTTAATTATATAATTTATGTTTATATCTAATTATAATAAAAAAAATAAATTTATTTTGAAAACAAAATTTGGGATTATAAAACCTAAAACTAAAAATCAAAATTTATATTTAAAAAATATTTTTAATAAAATTATTACTTTTGGTGTAGGTGTTTCAGGTACAGGTAAAACTTATTTATCTACTGTTGCTGCTATTAATTTTTTAAAAAAAAGAATTATTCATAGAATAATTTTAGCTAGACCAATAGTTGAAGCTGGTGAAAAATTAGGATATTTACCTGGTGATTTTAATCAAAAAGTTAATCCTTATTTATGTCCTATATATGATGTTTTATATGAGGTATTGGGTTCTAATTATATAAAAAAATATTTATCTAATAATATTATTGAAGTAGTTCCTTTAGCATATATGAGAGGTAGAACTTTTAATGATTCTTTTATAATATTAGATGAAGCTCAAAATACTACTATTATTCAAATGAAAATGTTTTTAACTAGAATAGGATTTAATTCTTTAGCAGTTGTTAATGGTGATATATCTCAAATTGATTTACCTAAAAGAGAGTATTCTGGTTTAAAACATGTAATAAAAATTTTTAATAATTTAAATTATATAGGTATTACATATTTTAATATTAATGATGTTATGCGTTCTAGTATTGTTGCAAATGTTATTCATGAATATGATAAATATAATACTTAATATTAATTAATTTTTATATGTTATTTAAATATTTTATAAATTTATCTTTTTTTTGTGATGATTTTAAATATATTCCTAAAAATAATTTTTTTAAATTTATTTTTTTTAAATTATATTTTTATTTTAATGTTAATAAATATATTAATTTAGTTTTTTTAAATAAAAGAGATATGTTTTTTATAAATAAAAAATTTAGATATAAAAATAGTATTACTGATATTATATCTTTTCCTTATTCTTATAATATTAAAAAAATTAATTTAAATTTATTAGGAGATATTATTTTATGTCCTTTAGAAATTTATGAAAGATCAAATATTAGAAGTATTGGATATTTAGTTTATTTTACTCGTCTTTTGATTCATGGTTTTTTACATTTATTAAATTTTCATCATTATAATTATTTAGATTATAAGTTTATGTCTATAATAGAAGAAAAAATTTTTTGTAAAATTTGAAAAAAAAAATTATTTTATTATTAAATAATATTATGATATATTATAATTCTTTAAAATATTTTAATACTTTTGGTATTAATGTTTATTCTAATAAAATATATATAATTTATAAGTATAGAGAGTTAAAAAAAATATTATTATTAAATTTTAAAAAAAAAAAAATAACTATTTTATTAGGAGAAGGAAGTAATATTTTATTAATGGATGATTTATATTGCGATGTTATAATAAATAGAATTAGAGGTATTAAAGTTATTCAAAATATAGATTTTTGATTTTTAAAGATTTATTCAGGAGAATTATGAAATGATGTAGTTAGTTATACAATTAATAGAAATATATTTGGTTTAGAGAATTTGTCTTTTATACCAGGAACTATAGGATCTGCTATTGTTAATAATATAGGAGCTTATGGTTTAGAAATAAAAGATTTTATTTATTGTTTAGAAATTTTAGATATTTTTACAGGTTATGTTTTTTTAATTAACAATAATGATTGTTTATTTTCTTATAGATTTAGTATATTTAAATTTTTTTTATATAATCGTTTTGTTATTTTAAGTGTTTTTTTAAAAATTAAAAAAAATTGAAAACCATGTTTATTATATAAAGATTTAAGAAAATATTTTAATAATTTAATATTTTCAAATATTAAACCTATAGATATATATGAAAGAATTTTTTTTTTACGTAGTTTAAGAATTCCAAATCCTAATTTTTTTGGAAATGCTGGTAGTGTTTTTAAAAATCCTATTATTAATTTAAAACATTTTTTAAAAATTAGAAAAAGATATTCAGAATTTTTTGTTGATTTTAAAATAAATTATTTTTTAAAATATATTAAATTACCTGCAGCTTTTTTAATTGATAAGTGTAATTTAAAAGGTTATACTATTGGTGGGGCTAAAATATATGAAAAACAACCTTTAATTATAATAAATATTGGTAATGCATTACCTAATGATATTTATTTTTTATTAAAATTGATTAAAAAAAAAGTTTTTAAAAAATTTAATATTTTATTAGAATTAGAAATTAAAATTATTAAATTTTTAGATTATAAATATTTTTTTAATAAATTTAATTATAATTTATAATTTATTTTTATGTATTAATTGATTTTGTTTATTTGAATAATAATTTTATATTTTAAATATTAATGAATACTTATATAAAACATATTTTATTTTTTTTATTTTTAATTTTTTTATTTACTTTACTTATTTTATTTAATAATGAAAATTTTATTTTTTTAATAAAAATTTTTTTATTTATTTCATTTTTTTATTTATTTAAAATTACTTATTTAGGTGAAAAAATAATTTTATTTTTTAATAAATCTAGATTAGAATTATTTAAAGTTAATTGACCTTCTTTTAAAGAAGTAACTAAAAATGTTTTTATTGTTTGTTTTTTAAGTTTATTTATGTCTTCTGTAATATGATTTATTGATAATATTATAAAATATTTATTTTTTTTTATTAATAATTTAGGTTTATAAGTTATGAATGATAAAAAAAAATTTTGATATATAATTCAAGTTTTTTCTAATTTTGAAAAAAAAGTTATTAAAAGATTAAAGAATTATATTAAATTGTATAAATTAGAAAGTGATTTTGGTGAAATTTTATTACCTACTGAAGAGGTAATTGAAATAAAGAAAGGAATTAAAAAAAAAAGTGAAAGAAAATTTTTTCCAGGTTATTTTTTGATTAATATGGTTATGAATAATAAAAATTGATATTTAATTCGTAGTATTCCTAAGATTGTTGGTTTTATTGGAGGTAATACTGGAAATCCTTTTCGTGTAAGTAATAAAGAAATTATTTTAATAAAAGATAAGTTAAATAGTATTAATGGTAAACCTAGACCAAAAACTTTATTTGAATATGGAGAATTAGTTAGAGTTAATAGTGGTCCTTTTTGTGATTTTAGTGGTACAGTTGAAGAAATTGATTATGATAAAAATCGTTTAAAAGTTTCTGTTTTAATTTTTGGTAGATCTACTCCTGTAGAATTAGATTTTTCTCAAGTTGAAAAAAATATTTATTAATTTTTATTATATAGGTATTAAAATGTTAAAAAAAATAAAATGTATTATAAAATTACAAGTTTTATCAGGAATGGCAAATCCTAGTCCTCCAGTTGGTCCTATATTAGGTCAAAAGGGTGTTAATATTATGGATTTTTGTAAATCTTTTAATAGTAAAACTTCTAATTTAGAAAAAGGTATACCTATACCTGTTATTATTACTGTTTATTCTGATCGTAGTTTTGTATTTATAATTAAAACTCCTCCAGTTTCTTATTTGATTAAAAAAAAAATATCTATTGATAATGGTTCTAAAAAACCTGGTCATGATATTATAGGATATATAAGTAAATCTTGTATATTAGATATAGCTAAAATAAAATATCCTGATATGAATTGTATTGATTTAAATTCTATTAGTAAATCTATTATTGGTACAGCTTTATCTATGGGTATTAAAGTTAAAGATTAATTTTATGAAATATTATATTTATAATAATAAAATAAATAAAAAAGAATTATTTAATGTATTTGATTTATTAAAAACAAAATCTAGTAAAAATTTTGTTGAATCTATTGATGTTTCAGTAAATTTATTATTAAATTATAAAAATATTAAATATACTATAAATAGTAGTTTAATTTTTCCTTATAGTGTTAAAAAAAAAGCAAAAAAGAAAATTTTAGTATTTACTGATAGTCCTAATTTTAAATTAGCTTATAGTAGTGGAGCTTATTATGTAGGTAATGAAGAATTAATTGATAAAGTAAAAAAAAATAAAATTAAATATGATATAGTTATTTGTACTCCTAATGTAATTAATTTAGTAAATAAAATTAAATTTATTTTAGGACCTAAAGGTTTAATTCCTAATATTAAGTTTAATACAATAACTAATGATTTAAAAAAATCTATTACAGAATTTATTAAAGGTAAATTAATATATAAAAGTGATAAATTTGGAATTGTTAATATTAGTATAGGTAATATTAATTTTTCTAATGAAGAATTATTTTTAAATTTATGTTATTTATTAAATGATATATTTATTAATAAACCAATTAATATTAAAAGTATTTTTTTTATTAAAAATATTTTTGTTTCTAGTACTATGGGTATAAGTTATTTAATTAATTTAAATAATTAGTATTTAAGGTAATTTTAATGTCATTAAATTTAAAAAAAAAAAAGAAATGTGTTTTAAATATTAAAAATATATTAGATAAATCTTTATCTATACTTATAATTAATTATTATTCTTTAAAATCAAATGATTTAAATATTATACGTAAAGATTTACGTAAAGATAATAGTTTCATTTTTGTTGTACGTAATAGTTTATTTAAAATTGCTATATGTAATACAGTTTTATCTAAAATAAAATGTAAAATTTTTGGTCCTATAATTATTTTTTATTCTTTTAAAAGTTATAATATTCCTTCTTTTAAATATGAAAAATTTTTAAATTTTTATAAAAATAATTTAATTTTAAAATATGTTTATATAAATAAAAAAATAGTTTCTTATAATTTTCATAAAAAAATATCTAATTTTTATAATATTAAAGAGTCATTATTATATTTTATATATTTTTTAAAAAATATTTCTATAATTAGATTTTTAAATATTTTATTAATTATTAAAAATAGTAAGTTAAATTAATTTTTTATAGGTTAATTATATGATAAAAATAAATAAAGAAGAAATTTTAGAAAAGATATCTTCTATGACTTTAGTTGAAATAGTTGAGTTAATTGATGCTATGGAAAAAAAGTTTGGTATTAGTTCTAAAGATTATCAAAAAAATATTTTAAATAATGAAAAATCTAAAAAAGTTGAAAAAAATGAATTTGATTTATTTTTAAATGATATTGGAAAAAATAAAATTGCTGTTATAAAAATTATTCGTAGTTTTTTAAATTTAGGTTTAAAAGAATCTAAAGATTTAGTTGAATCAGCTCCTGTTTTAATTAAAGAAAAAATAATAAAAAAAGATTTAGATATTATAAAAAAATCTTTAGAAGATGTTGGTGCTGTAGTTTTAGTTAAATAATTTTAAATTTTAATATATAGGAATTATATGGTTTATTCTAATATTGAAATTAAAAGTATACGTAAAAATTTTGGTAAAATACCTAATATTTTAAGTTTACCATATTTACTTTCTATTCAAATAAATTCTTATAATAATTTTTTATATAATAATAAAAATAATTTTTCAGGTTTAGATTTATCTTTAAAAACTATATTTCCTATTATTAATTATAATAATACTATTATATTAGATTATATAAATTATAAATTTAATAAACCTTTATTTAATGATAAAGAGTGTCAAATAAGAGGTTTAACTTATTCAATTAAATTAAAAGTTAAACTATGTTTATCTATATTTGAATTAGATAAATATGGTAAAAATAATCTTGTTTCTAAAAAGAAACAAAATGTTTATTTTTGTGATATTCCTTTAATGACTGATAGAGCTACTTTTGTTGTTAATGGTACTGAAAGAGTAGTTGTTTCTCAATTACATCGTAGTCCTGGTGTATTTTTTGATAGTGATAAAGGAAAAGTTAATATTTCTGGAAAGATTTTATATAAAGCTAGAATTATACCATATAGAGGATCTTGACTTGATTTTGAATTTAGTACTAAAGATATTATTTATATGAGAATAGATTGTAGACGTAAAATGTTTTCTACAATTATATTAAAAGCTTTTGGTTATTCTAATTATGATATATTAAAGTTGTTTTATTTTTTTTTAAAGGTTAAGTTTATAAATAAAAACATATTTATTAAGTTTATTCCTTTTATGTTTAAAGGTCAAATATTTAATTTTGATATTTTTTATAATGATGTTTTATATGTAAAAAAAGGAATTAAAATAACTGATAAATATATTAAAAATATGCAAGATGATAGAGTTGATTATATTAAAATTCCTATTAAATATCTTGTCGGTAAAATTTTAGCTAAAGATTGTTTATATTATATAGATAATAAAGAATATAAAATATTTAGTAATACTAAATTAGATATTAGTATGTTAAATAATTTAATTAATAGTGATTGTAATTATATAAAAATTCTATATATTAATGATTTATATTACAGTAAATATATTTCTGATACATTACGTTTAGATAATGTATTAAATAAAGAAGAATCTTTAATTGAAATATATCGTATAATGAAACCTGGTGAACCTGTTTCTATAGAATTATCTAAAAAATTTTTTAATAATTTATTTTTTTCTTTAGATAGATATGATTTATCTTCTGTTGGTAGAATGAAATTAAATATATCTTTAAATTATAAAAAAAAATCTAAATCTAGAATATTAAGTAAATATGATATTATTAATGTTATTAAAAAATTAATAAATATTAAAAATGGATTTGAAAAAATAGATGATATAGATCATTTAGGTAATAGAAGAGTTCGTTCTGTAGGTGAAATGATTGAAAATCAATTTAGAATTGGTTTGATTAGAATAGATAAAAATATTAAAGAACGTTTTTCTTTAGGTAATTTAAATTTTGTTAATCCTCAAGATTTAGTTAATTCTAAAACGTTGTCTATAATTATTAAGGATTTTTTTTGTTCTAGTCAATTATCTCAATTTATGGATCAAAATAATCCTTTATCAGAGATTACTCATAAACGTAGAATATCTGCTTTGGGTCCAGGAGGATTAACTAGAGAAAGAGCTGGTTTTGAAGTTAGAGATATTCATTATACTCATTATGGAAGAGTATGTCCTATTGAAACACCAGAAGGTCCTAATATAGGTTTAATAAATTCTTTATCTATTTATGCTGAAATTAATAAGTATGGTTTTATTGAAACTCCGTATAGATTAGTAAATAATGGTTATGTAACTAATGAAATAAAGTATATTTCTGCTATTGAAGAAGGAAATTATATTATAGCTCAAGCAAATGTTTTATTAGATGAAAATAATAAATTTATTAATGAATTTATTATATGTAGATATAAAGGTGAATTTAGTTTATTTAATAATAAGTTTATAAATTATATTGATGTTTCTCCTCAGCAAATTGTTTCAGTAGGTGCATCTTTAATACCTTTTTTAGAACATGATGATGCTAATAGAGCTTTAATGGGTGCTAATATGCAAAGACAAGCTATTCCATGTTTAATACCTGAAAAACCTTTAGTTGGTACTGGTATGGAAAGAATTATAGCTAATGATTCTGGAATTGTTATATTATCTAAAAGTAATGGTATAGTTAAATATGTTGATTCTTCTAAAATAGTTATAGAAAATGAAAGTAATTTTAGTAATGATGTTTGTGATAATATAAATATATATAATTTATTTAAATATTTACGTTCAAATCAAAATACTTGTATTAATCAAAGACCTTGTGTTAATTTAGGTGATAAAGTTAATAAAGGTGATATATTAGCAGATGGTTTTTCTACTGATTTAGGAGATTTAGCTTTAGGTCAAAATGTTAGAGTAGCTTTTATGTCATGATATGGATATAATTTTGAAGATTCTATATTAATATCAGAAAATATAGTTCGTAATGATGTTTTTTCTAATATATATATACAAGAATTATCATGTATATGTAGAGATACTAAATTAGGTGCTGAAGAAATTACTTCTGATATACCAAATATTAGTGATTATTCATTATCTAAGTTAGATGAAAGTGGAATAATTAATATAGGTACTGAAGTTAATATTGGAGATATATTAGTAGGTAAGATTACTCCTAAAGGTGAAACTCAATTAAGTCCTGAGGAGAAATTACTTCGTGCTATATTTGGAGAAAAAGCTTCTGAAGTAAAAGATTCTTCTTTAAGAGTTCCTCATGGATGTAAAGGTAAAGTGATTGATGTTCAGATATTTTATAGAGATGGATTATCTAAAAATAAAAGAACAGTTTATATTGAAAATGATAAATTAGATTTTATTAAAAAAAAAACATTTAATGAATTAAATTATTTTAAAGATAATTTAATAAATTATATAAATAATATATTAAAAATTAATAATTATAATTATTTTTTTGATCTAAATTGTAATTTAGATGATATATTTAAATTAAATATTAATAATAAATTTATAAAAGATAAAATTTTAAATTTATTAAATTCATATAAAAAATTAGAAAGTATTTTTTTAAATAAATTAAAAGAATATAATAAAAAAATTACTAAATATCATGATTTAGCTCCTGGTATACTTAAAATAGTTAAAGTTAGTATAGCTATTAAAAGACAAATTCAAGTTGGAGATAAAATGTCTGGAAGACATGGAAATAAAGGTGTTATTTCTAATATATGTTCTATTGAAGATATGCCTTATGATGAAAATGGTATTCCTGTAGATGTTATTTTAAATCCTTTAGGAGTCCCTTCTCGTATGAATATAGGACAAATTTTAGAAACACATTTAGGTATGGCATTAAAAACTATTGGTAATAAAATTAATTTTATGTTAAATAATGATTTTGATTTAAATTATATTAAAAAATTTATTAAGAAAGTTTATTATTTATATGATAAAAATAATGATATTGATTTAGATTTATTAAATGATGATAATTTTATATTATTAGCTAAAAGTTTAATTAATGGTTTTCCTATTTCAACTCCTGTATTTAATGGAATTAAAGAAAAAGAAATAAAAAAATTATTAAAAATATCTAATTTACCGGAAACTGGACAAATATATTTATATGACGGTTTAACTGGTATTAAGTTTGAAAGACCTATAACAGTAGGATATATGTATATTATGAAATTAAATCATTTAGTAGATGATAAAATACATGCTAGATCTACTGGTTCTTATAGTTTAGTTACTCAACAACCATTGGGAGGTAAATCTCAATTTGGAGGGCAAAGATTTGGTGAAATGGAAGTTTGAGCTTTAGAAGCTTATGGTGCAGCTTATACTTTACAAGAAATGTTAACTGTTAAGTCAGATGATGTAAGTGGTAGGGTTAAAATATATAAGAATATAATAAATGGTAATCATAATATGGATCCTGGTATGCCTGAATCTTTTAATGTTTTAATAAAAGAAATATGTTCTTTAGGTATTAATATTGAGTTAAACAGTAATTAATTTAATTTTTTATATATTTTAGGAATTTTATTTGTGAATAATTTTTTTAAAACTAAATTTAATAAAAAAGAATTTGATTCTATAAGAATTACTTTAGCTTCACCTGATATTATAAAATCTTGGTCATATGGAGAAGTTAAAAAACCTGAAACTATTAATTATCGTACTTTTAAACCAGAAAGAGATGGTTTATTTTGTGCACGTATATTTGGTCCTATAAAAGATTATGAATGTTTATGTGGTAAATATAAAAGATTAAAATATAAAGGTGTTTTATGTGAAAAATGTGGAGTAGAAGTTATAAAAACTAAAGTTAGAAGAGAAAGAATGGGACATATAAAATTAGCAACTCCTGTTGCTCATATTTGGTTTTTAAAATCTTTACCTTCTAGAATTAGTTTATTATTAAATATTTCATTAAAAGATATAGAAAAAGTATTGTATTTTGAATCTTATATAGTTATAAATACTGGAAATACTAAATTAAAATTAAATAGTATTTTAAGTGAGGAAGAATATTTTAATTGTTTAAATAAATTTGGTAATAATTTTGTTGCTAAAATGGGAGCAGAGGCTATTAAGGAGTTATTACATAATATAAATTTAAATCATGAATATAATAAATTATCTAATGATCTTAATTTAAATAATTCTGAAATTAAAAAAAAAAAAATAACTAAAAGATTAAGATTGATTGAATATTTTATTAATTCAAATAATAAACCTGAATGAATGATATTAGATGTTTTACCAGTATTACCTCCAGATTTAAGACCTTTAGTACCTTTAGATGGTGGTAGATTTGCTACTTCTGATTTAAATGATTTATATAGAAGAGTTATTAATAGGAATAATCGTTTAAAAAGATTATTAGATTTATATGCTCCTGATATAATTATAAGAAATGAAAAAAGAATGTTACAAGAAGCTGTAGATGCTCTTTTAGATAATGGACGTAGATCTAACCCTATATTAGGTTCTAATAAAAGACCTTTAAAATCTTTAGCTGATATGATTAAAGGTAAACAAGGTAGATTTAGACAAAATTTATTAGGAAAAAGAGTAGATTATTCTGGAAGATCAGTTATTACTGTTGGTCCTTATTTAAAATTAAATCAATGTGGTTTACCTAAAAAAATGGCTTTAGAATTATTTAAACCATTTATTTATAATAAATTAGAGAGTGATGGTATAGTTAATACTATAAAAGCTGCTAAAAAAATAGTAGATAAAGAAGATCCAATTGTATGAGATATATTAGAAGATGTTATAAAACAACATCCTGTTCTTTTAAATAGAGCTCCTACACTACATCGTTTAGGAATACAAGCTTTTGAACCTATTTTAATAAATAATAAAGCTATACAATTACATCCTTTAGTTTGTTCTTCTTATAATGCTGATTTTGATGGTGATCAGATGGCTGTTCATGTACCTTTGACTTTAGAATCTCAATTAGAATCTCGTATTTTGATGATGTCTACAAATAATATATTATCTCCTGCTAATGGAGAACCTGTAATAGTTCCTTCTCAAGATATAGTTTTAGGGTTATATTATATGACTAGAGAAAAAATAAATGATATTGGTGAAGGTATTTTAGTATCTGATTTTAATGAAGCTAAAATTTTATATTATAATAATTTAGTTACTTTGCATACTAAAGTAAAAGCTAGAATTTATCAATATAAAAAATGTAATAAAGATAAAAAATTTATTAAAGAGAAAAAAATAGTTAATACTACTATAGGTAGATTAATTTTATGAGAAATTTTTCCTAAAGGTTTATCTTTTAGCTTAGTAAATAGAGTTTTAGATAAAAATAATATTTCTAATATATTTAGTATATGTTATCAAAAATTGGGTATAAAAAATACTGTTATTTTTGCAGATAATATTATGTATATGGGGTTTATTTATTCAACTAAATCTGGATTATCTGTCAGTATTGATGATATGATTATTCCTGAAAATAAAGATAATATTATAAAAGAAGCTGAGAATGAAGTTAATGATATACAAGAACAATTTCAATCTGGTTTAGTTACTTCTGGAGAAAAATATAATAAAGTAATTGATATATGAGTTCATACAAATGAACGTATTATATATTCTATGATGAAAAAATTATCTACAGAAAAAATTAATGTTAATGGAAAAATAAAAAAACAAAATTCTTTTAATAGTATTTTTATAATGGCTGATTCTGGAGCTAGAGGATCTTCAGCTCAAATAAGACAATTATCTGGTATGAGAGGTTTAATGGCAAAACCTGATGGATCTATTATAGAAACTCCTATTACAGCTAATTTTAGAGAAGGTCTAGATGTTTTTCAATATTTTATATCAACTCATGGTGCTAGAAAAGGTTTAGCTGATACTGCTTTAAAAACAGCTAATTCTGGATATTTAACTCGTAGATTAGTTGATGTTGCTCAAGATTTAGTTGTTATTGAATATGATTGTGGTACTTTAGAAAATATAATTATGACTCCTATTATTGAAGGTAATAATATTAAAGAATCTTTATATAATCGTATTTTTGGTAGAGTATTAGCTGAAGATATATTTTTAAATAATAAATTATTAATAAAAAGAAATACTTTATTGGATGATTATTATTGTAAATTAATTGAAAGTATTTCTATATATGAAGTAAAAGTTAGATCTGTTGTTATGTGTGAAACTAATTTTGGAGTTTGTTCTTTATGTTATGGTATGGATTTAGCTAGAAGTCATTTAGTTAATAAGGGTGAAGCTATTGGAGTAATAGCAGCTCAATCAATTGGTGAACCTGGAACTCAATTAACTATGAGAACATTTCATATAGGTGGTGCTGCTTCTAGAATGGTATTAGATTCATATATAAAAGTAAAAAATAATGGTTTTGTAAAATTTAATAATTTAAAGTATATAAATAATTTATCAGGAAAATCAATAGTTATTTCTAGAAATGTTGAATTAAATATTATAGATAATAATGGTTTAATTAAAGAAGTATATAAAATTCCTTATGGTTCTTTTCTTAATAAAAATGATGGTGATAGTGTAAATAAAAATGAAATTGTTGTTAGATGGGATCCTCATACATTACCTATAATTAATGAAGTAAATGGTTATGTTAAATTTGTAGATATGTATGAAGGAAAAACTATTAAAAAAAAATATGATAAATATACTGGTTTATTTTCTATTGTAATATTAGATAAATTTAAATATGTAAATGACTTTGTAAAAGATTTAAAACCTTGTATTAAAATTGTAGATAAAAAAGGCAATGATATTATATTTGGTAATAATATTATTCAATATTTTTTACCTGGAAAATCTATACTTCAAGTTAATGAAAATGATTATGTTAATAAAGGAGATATATTAGCTAGAGTATTTAAAGATTATGGTGGTACTAAAGATATAACAGGAGGTTTACCTAGAGTTGCTGATTTATTTGAAGCTCGTAAACCTAAAGAAATAGCTATTTTAGCTAAAGAATCTGGAATAGTTAGTTTTGGAAGAGAAACTAAAGGTAAATATCGTTTAATAATTAAAAAAAATAATAATAAGTTATATGAAGAAATGATTCCTAAATGAAAAAAATTGCATATTTTAGAAGGAGAATATATTGAAAAAGGTGATATTATTTCTGATGGTATTGAGTCAGCTCATGATATATTAAAATTGAGAGGTATTAAAGAAACAACAAAGTTTATTGTTAATGAAGTACAAGATGTATATCGTTTACAAGGTGTTAAAATTAATGATAAACATATAGAGGTTATTATAAGACAAATGTTACGTAGGATTACTATTGTTGACCCCGGAGATTCTAAATATTTAAGTGGTGAACAATTAGAGATTTCTAGATTAAGAATAATTAATAAAAAATTAAAATTAGATGGAAAAAAATTAATAAAATATCATTATAATCTTTTAGGTATTACTAAAGCGTCTTTAACTACTGAATCATTTATTTCAGCTGCTTCTTTTCAAGAAACTACTAGAATTTTAACTGAATCTGCTATTTCTTGTAAAAAAGATAATTTAAGGGGATTAAAAGAAAATGTTATAGTTGGTAGATTAGTTCCATGTGGAACTGGTTATTCATATCATAAAAAAAAATATAAATATAATAATATAAATAAAGATAAATCAAATAATAGTGAAGAATTAGCTAGTTTAAATTTAAGTAAGTTATTAAATTCTAAAAAATTTTAATATAATAATTATTATTAAATAATTTTAAATTTATGATTAAAAAAAATATTTTTAGTGCTATTCAACCTACAGGAAAATTAACTGTTGGTCATTATATTGGAGTATTAAATAATTGAATTATTAATCAAGATAAATATAATTGTTTTTATTGTATAGCTGATTTGCATTCATTAACTAATATAAATAATAAATATAAAATTAAAGATAATATTTATGATTTATTAGCTATGATTTTAGCTATTGGTATAGATCCACAAAAATGTATTATTTTTTTACAATCTAGTATTATTGAGCATTTACAACTTTATTGATTATTAAATTGTTATACTTATTTTGGTGAATTAAATAGAATGACTCAATTTAAAAATAAAATAAAAAATAATATTAATGTAAATTGTGGATGATTAAATTATCCTATTTTAATGTCTTCTGATATTTTATTATATCAAAGTAATTATGTTCCTATAGGTTATGATCAAATACAACATTTAGAATTAACTAGAACTATAGCTAAAAGAATAAATAATATTTATTTTAAAAATGTATTTAATATTCCTGAAATAATGTTATCAAAAAGTGGATCAAGAATAATGTCTTTATTGAATATTAAAAAGAAAATGTCAAAATCTGATAATAATAAAAATAATGTTATATATTTATTAGATTCTTTTAAAGAAATTGAATTTAAAATAAAAAATGCAATTACTGATTCTCAAAATCCTCCAAAAATTTTTTTTAATATGGATAATAAACCTGGTATTTCTAATTTATTAAATATATTATCTAATATTAATGGTATTTCTATTGATATTTTAGAAAAAAAATTTTTAAATTTTTCTTATGAAAAATTTAAAGAAGAGATAATATATAAATTAAATGATTTTTTAAAGTGTATACAAAGAAAATATTTTTTTTTTAGAAAAAAAAAATGATTTTTAAGAAGAATATTAAGTAATGGAAATTCTAAAGCAAGAAAATATGCTAAAAAAAATATAACATATATATATAATAATTTAAATATTAATTATTTTTAATTATCATATTATATAGGTATTTTTTTTTTTTTTTAAATAATTATTTGTTTTTATAAAATGATTACATCCTCAAAATCCTTTATGAAAAGATAAAGGAGATGGATGAGATGATTTTAGTATTAGATGTTTTTTTGAATTAATAAATTTTTCTTTTTTTTTAGCATATTTACCTCATAGTAAAAATACTATATTTTTTAAATATTTATTTATATATTTTACTATATTATTTGTGAATTTTTCTCATCCAATTTTTTTATGTGAACATGGTTTATTATTTTCTACAGTTAATATAGTATTTAATAATAATATACCTTGTTTTGCTCAATTTATTAAATATCCATTTTTAGGTATTTTATAATTAATATATTCTTTTTTTATTTCTTTATAAATGTTTTCAACAGATGGATTTGTTTTAAAATTAGGTAATGTTGAAAAAGCTAAACCATGAGCTTGTCCTGTATAATATGGATCTTGTCCAATTATAACTATTTTAATTTTTTTGAATTTTGTTATTTTAAAAGCTTGGAATATGTTTTCTTTAGAAGGATATATAATTTTTTTTTTGTATTCATTTATTAAAAAATTTCTCATTTTAATAAAATATTTTTTTTTTTTTTCATATTTTATTATTTTATTTCAATTTATCATTTTTAATTTTTATAAATAATTGTATTTTTTTTTTATATTTAATGTATTTTTTTATATCTTTTTTTGATAAATTAATAATATTTTTAATTTTATTACCTAATTTTCCTATTAATATAGGAAAATATTGTTTTTTATTTATATATAAAAAACTATATATAGATATTTTTTTTTTTAAATTTATTATTTTATAAATTTTTACATATATATTATATGGTATTTCATCTCCTATTAATCTAAATATTTTTTCTCTTATTATTTCTGAAAATATAAATTTATTATCATATATAGTTTTTTTTTTTTTATTAAAATAATGATTGGATTTTATAAGATATTTATCTATTATTTTTTGTATTTTTTTTATATATTTTTTTTTTCTAATTGAAGTTGGAATTATATATATATATTTAATATTTAATGATATTTTTTTAATAAATGGTAATATTAATTCTTTTTTTTTTATTTTATCTATTTTATTTATTAAAATTAATAAAGGTATATTTTTTTTATTTATTTTTTTTATTATTAATTTTTCATAAAAAAAGTTTTTTTTTTCTATTATTAATATAATTAAATTAATATTAAATATATAATTTTTTTTTAAAATGATATTTTTTATATTATAAAAAGTTTTATTAAATTCTTCAAATTTATTAAAACCTGGAGTATCAATATATATATATTGATTTTTTTTATTTGTATTTATTCCAATTATATTTTTATTTGTAGTATTTTTTTTTTTTGATGTTATTGAAATTTTTTTTTCTATTAATTTATTAAATAAAGTTGACTTACCTACATTATTTCTTCCTATAATTAATACATTTATACATTTTTTGCACATTTTTTTAAAATTAATCCTAAATTAATTAAAGCTTTTTTAGCTGCTATTTGTTCTGCATTTTTTTTATTTTTACCTTTACCTTTAGTAATTTTATTAGAATTTTTTATTTTACAATATATTGTAAATATTTGATCATGATCTTTTCCTTGTTTTTTACCCAAAAAATATTTAGGTAAAGGTAATTTTAATTTTTGTAAATATTCTTGTAATATAGTTTTATAATCTTTATAATTATATTTTTTAATATTAAAAATATTATTTTTAAAAAATAATAATTTTATTATTTTTTCTGTTTTATTTATATTTTTGCTATCTATATATATTGCTCCTATAATAGCTTCTATTGTATTGGCTAATATTGATTTTTTATTATATATTTTTTTATTTTTTATTTCTCCGTTTCCTAATAGTATATATTTGTTTAAATTTATTTTATTTGCTATTTTAAATAAATTTTTTTTATTAACTAATCTTGATCTTATTCTTGTCATTACTCCTTCTTTTATATTAGAAAAATTTTTGTATATTTTTTTAGTTATAATAAAATTTAATATTGAATCTCCTAAAAATTCTAATCTTTCATTATGATTATTATTATAACTTCTATGTGTTAATGATATTATTAATATTTTTTTATTATTAAATTTATATTTAATTTTTTTTTCTAAAGATTTTATATTTATCATTAATTTTTAATTAATTTTACCTATTCTATTAAATCTAAATCATATTGGTAATAAATTTTTTTGTTTATCAAAACTCATTCATATATATTCTGCTTTTCCTATAATTAAATTTTTATCTAAAAATCCTCAATATCTACTATCTTCACTATTATCTCTATAATCTCCTATAACAAAATACATATTTTTAGGTACTATTCATTTTTTTTTTTTTAAATTATTATTATTAATATTATAATTTGTTAGTATTTTATGTTTTTTATTGTTTATATATTCTGTTTTTTCTAATAATAAAAATATTTGAGATTTATTATTTAATTTATATTTATTTAAATTTAAATAATATTCATTTAATTCATTATTTTTATTAATTTTTATTTCTTTTATTATATTACTTATTTTTTTATTTTTATAACTAACTATATTTTTTTTACAATATTTTTTTTTATTTTTACAATATTTAAAAATTTTAATTTCTTTTTTTTTTTCATTATATATTATTTTATCTTTTGGTAATCCTATTACACGTTTTATATAATTTATATTAGTATTATTTGGATATTGAAATACTATAATGTCATTATAATTTGGTTTTCCTATATTATATATAGTGTTATTATTTATAGGATTTTTAATATTATATTTCATTTTATTTACTATTATTAAATCTCCTATTAGTAAAGTAGGCATCATTGATGATGATGGTATTTGAAATGGTTCATAAATGAAAGATCTTATTATAAAAACAATTAATATTGTAGGAAATATATCTAAAAAAAAATCTATGATAAAGTAATAATTTTTATATTTTTTTAATATTTTATTATTTATTTTATAAGTTATTCAAAGTATAAAACTGATAATTGAAATTATTAATAAAGTTGTATTAAATATATTTATCATTTTTTGTTATTAAGTTTTTATTTTTAATATTTTAAAAAAAATTTTATCAGAAATTAAAATATTTCCTATTTTTTTCATTTTTTTTTTTCCTTTTTTTTGTTTTTCTAATAATTTTTTTTTTCTAGAAATATCTCCTCCATAACATTTTGATGTTACATTTTTTCTTAAAGATTTTATTATAGAAGTATATATAATTTTGTTATTACATAATGCTTGTATTTTAATTTCAAATTGTTGTCTTTTTAAATTTTTTTTAATTATATTAATAATTTTATTACTATATTTTTTTATATTATTTTTATGAATTAATATAGAAAAATTTTTTATTTTATTATTATTTATTAATATTTCTAATAAATTTATATCAGATTTTTTATATTTTAAGAAATTATATTCATAAGATGCATATCCTTGTGATATTGATTTTATTTGGTTATTAAAATTTGTAATTATTTCTGATATTGGTAATTCAAATTTTAAATAAATATAATTATTTGTATATATTATTTCTTTTTGTATTCCTCTTTTATTAATACATAATTTTATTATTTTTCCTAAATATTTTAATGGAGTAATTATATTACATATACTTATAGGTTCTTTAATATATTTTATTTCATTTTTTTTTGGTAATTTATTTGGATTTTCTATATATATATATATATTTTTTTTTGTATATATTTTATACATTACTGTAGGAAATGTAATTATTATATTTATATTATATTCTCTTATTAATCTTTCTTTTATAATTTCTAAATGTAATATTCCTAAAAAACCACATCTAAATCCATTACCTAAAATACTAGAATTTTCTAATTTAAATATAAATGAAGAATCATTTAAACTTAATTTTTCTAAAGATTTTTTTAAATTCATAAAATCTTTATTATTTTTAGGGTATAAACTAACATATATTTGTGGTTTTATTTTTTTGAAACTTGGTAATTCCTTTGAAATATTATCATTATATTTTATAATAGTTTTTCCTATAGGATTAAAATTATTTATTTTTTTTATATTACAAGATATTCATCCTACTTCTCCGCATAATAATTTTTTTTTATTTTTTTTTTTTGGTGTATATATATGTATGGTTTTTATTTTATAATTATTTTTATTATTTATTATTTTAATGATGTCATTATTTGATATTATTCCATTTATTACTTTTATTAATAGAAAAATACCTAAATAATTGTTAAAATATGAATCTATTATTATTGATTTCAATAACATATTTGTTTTATCTTTAGGATATGGTATATATTTTATAATATTATGTATTATTTTTTTTACTCCATATCCTGTTTTAGCTGAACATAATATTATTTCTTTATTATTTATTTTTAATATATTTTTTATTTGTTTTTTTATATATTCTATATCTTTATATAATAAATCTATTTTATTTATTATTATTAGTATTTTTATATCAAGTTTTTTTGCTATATTATAATTTGTTATTGTTTGTGCTTGTATACCTTTAGTTGAATCTATTAATAATAAAGCTCCTTCACAACAATATAATGATTTAGATACTTCATAGTTAAAATCTATATGTCCTGGGGTATCTATTAAATTTAATTTATAATTTTTATTTTTATATTTATATTTTAAACATACTGTTTGAGCTTTTATAGTTATACCTTTTTCTTTTTCTATATCCATATTATCTAATATTCTTTCTTTTTTTTTATTTATTTTTATACCTGTACATATTTCTATAATTCTATCAGATAATGTTGATTTTCCGTGATCTATATGAGCTATTATAGAGAAATTTCTTATATATTTTGTCATATATATATTTTAATAAATATTTATATTAATATTTTCAATAAGTGTTATTATATCATTATATAATAATAAAATTTTAGTAATTAATATGAATAATAATATAATAATAACAAGATTTGCTCCAAGTCCTACTGGATATTTACATATTGGTAATATTAGAGTAGCTTTTTATTCTTGATTATATTCAAGAAAATATAATGGAAAATTTATACTTCGTATAGAAGATACAGATGTATATAAATCTAATAATAAAAAATATTATGATTATATATTTTATATTTTAGAATGGTTAGGATTATATTGAGATGAAAAACCTTATTATCAATCTGATAGAATTGATTTGTATAAAAGTGTTATTGATTATATGTTAGAAAATAATTTAGCTTATAAATGTTATTGTACTCATGAAAGGTTAAATAATATAAGAAATATATGCATTAAAAATAAAATTAAACCTAAATATGATAGATATTGTAGAAATAAAAGTTATAAAAATAAAAATACATCTTATGTAGTGAGATTTAAAAATCCTTTAAAAGGTTTTACTTGTTTTAATGATATTTTATTTAAAAAGATTTCTATTAATAATATTGAATTAGATGATATTATTATTCAACGTAGTAATGGTCTTCCAACATATAATTTTTGTGTTGTAGTAGATGATTATTATATGAATATATCTCATATAATTAGAGGTCAAGATCATATAAATAATACTCCTAGACAAATAAATATTATTAATTCTTTAAATTATAATATTCCTAATTATTTACATTTACCTATTATATTAGATATTAATGGTAAAAAATTATCTAAAAGTAATTTTTCTTCTAATATATTAAATTATATAAATGAAGGATTTATACCTGATTCTATATTAAATTATTTATTTAATTTAGGTAGAAATAATAAAGAAAATGAAATAATTGATTTTCATAAAATGAAATTTATATTTGATTTTAAATATTTTAATAAATCTCCTTGTATATTAGATATTAAAAAAATCTATTGATATAATAAATATTATATTTGTAATTTACCTTATAAAAAAATATTTAAAAATGTATTTTTTTTTATTAACAATAATAATATTTATATAGATAAAATAGATAATATATCTGAAATTATAACTTTTATATCAAAAAAAAGTTCTTCTATTAAAGAAATTGTAAATTTTTTGTTATTATTTAATAAAAAAATTAATTTTAATAATTTATATTTAAAAAAATTTGTTAAAAGATTTTCTTATTTGTTATTATTTTATTTTTATAAAATTTTATACAAAATTAAATATTGGTCTATAAATAATTTAAATAATTCTATATCTATTTTAATTAATAGATTTAAAAAATTTAGTAGTAGAAAAATCTTTAAGGTATTACATTTTTTTTTAACAGGTAAAGAATATGGTATTAGTATAATTAATATTTTATTATATTTAAAAAAAAATAAATCTATTTATAGAATAAAATATTGTATAAAAAAATTTTTTAAATTATTTATTAAATAATATATTATTTAATTTAATTAATAAATTTATATTATTTTTTAAGAAAATTAATATGGATTTTTTTTTTAAATTACTTATATTTTTAATTTTTCTAAATTTATTTTTATTTATGTATATAAATTCTTTAAAATTTTTAATTTTTTTACTTAATATTTTAGATGTGTATTCTCCTATATTTGGTATAGATAGTGAATAAATTAAATTATTTAATTGTATATTTTTTTTTGAAAAATATATAGATTTTAAAATTTTATATGACATTTTTTTTTTTATTTTTTTTATATTTAATAATTTTTTTTTATTTATTTTAAATATATCTATAATAGATTTTATTTTTTTATTTTTGATTAATTTTGATATTGTTTTTTTTCCTAAATTTTTTATATTAAATGCTTTTTTTGATATAAAATGAATTATTGTTTTTTTAAATTGTTCTGGACATTCTAAATTAGAATAACATTTAGGTATTTTTTCATTTATATTAATTTTTTTTTTACAGAAAGGACATTTATTTATAATTAATTTTTTACTATATTTTTTTTTTTTAATTATTTTTATAATTTTTGGTATTACATCTCCTTTTCTTTCAACTATAATAATATCTTTTTCATTTATATTTAATTTATTTAAATAATTTAAGTTATATAAATTTACATTGTTTATTTTTGTTTTATCTATTAATATTGGTTTTATTTTTGCTATTGGTATTATTGTGCCATTTTTACTAATTTTATATTTTATTTTTAATATTTTTGTTTTTTTTTTTTTAGATTTAAATTTTCAAGCTATAGCTCATTTTATATATTTATTATTTTGTCCTATTTTTTTTTGTATATATTTATTATTTATTTTAATTACTATTCCATCTATATCAAAATTTAATTTTTTTCTTTTATTTTCTATATATTTATAGTATTTTTGTATTTTATTTATATTATTTAATATTTTTGTATTTTTATCTATATTAAATCCTAATTCTTTAATTTTATTTAAACTTATATTTTGTTTTATAAATATTTTTCTAGAATAATTTATTATTATATCGTAAGCAATAAATGATAATTTTCTTTTTTTAATTTCTTTTTTATTTAATAATTTTATTGTTCCTGATGTTAAATTTCTACTATTTGAAAATTTTTTTTTCTTATTTATTTTTATAAAATTTTTTTTATTTATATAAATTTCTCCTCTTATTTCTAAATTAATTATTTTATTTTTATAATTAATTTTTTTAGGTATTGATTCTACATATTTTATATTATTAGTTATATCTTCTCCATATATACCATTTCCTCTGGTGAAAGCTTTTGAAAAATTATTATTAATATATATTAAACTTATAGCTACTCCATCTATTTTTAATTCACAACAAAAGTCATTTATATTATATTTTTTTTTTATTTTTTTAATATATTTATATATTTCTTCCTTATAATAGAAAGGTTTAATAGATAACATATTAATGTTATGTTTTTTAATTTTAAATTTTTTATTTAATTTATAAATTATTTTTTTTGTTGGAGAATTTTTATCTATTAATTTAGGATATTTTTTTTCTATTTTTTCTAATTTTTTTAATAAAAAATCATATTTTTCATCTGATATTAAATTTTTATTTTTATTAAAATAATAAATTGAAAAATTTTTTAATTTTTCTTTTATTATTTTAATTTTTTTTTTAATTTTTTTATTTTTCATTATATATTTTTATAAAATATATTTATTTTAAATTATTTAAAATTATTTTATTTTTTATTAAAAAATAAAATATTTATCTTTATATATATAATTTTTTTATTAAAATATTTTATATATTATTTAAATTATTTTATTAATTTTTAAATGAATTAAATAATATTTATATAAATATATAAATTTATTATATTTTATATTAATTTTAATATATATAATTTATTTTTTATTTATAAATTTAGTATAAATATTATATTTTTTTTTTATAAAATTACCTAATTTTTTTATTCCAAATATTTCAGAATTATGATGTCCTATTATTATTAAATTTATATCATATTCTTTTACTAAAAGAATTCCATATTCAGATATTTCTCCTGTTATATATGTATCTATATTATAAAATAATATAGAATTTTCTATAAATTCTTCTCCTTTTCCTGTACAAATTGCTATTTTATTAATATATTTTTTTTTACTTTTATAAAATTTATATTTATAATTAATTTTTTTAATATATTCTATTATATTTTTTTCATTAGATATTCCTATTAATGGAAAGTATTCTATTTTTGAAAAATTAATAATTTTTAAATTTATTTTTTTTGCTAGTAAAATATTATTACCAATTTTTTGATCTAAATCTAGTGGTAGATGTCAACAAAATAAATTTATATTATTTTCTAATATTTTTTTTATTTTTTTTTTTTTAATACCTAAAATATTTTTTTTATCTTTTTTTCATAAAATTCCATGATGACATATTATAGTATTAATTTTTTTATTTATACATTTATTTATAATATATAAATTTAATGTTACACATGTGATTATTTTATTTATTATTTTATTTCCTTCTATTTGAAGGCCATTTATTGAATGATCTTTTATTTTACTAAATTTTAGATATTTATTTATTTTTTTTTCTAATTCAATATTATTCATAATTTTATTAGTAATAATTTTATATAAATAAACGGAGGTGGAGAGATTCGAACTCTCGAACGATATCGTTGATGGTTTTCAAGACCATTGCCTTAAACCACTCGGCCACACCTCCATAAATTATGAAATTTGCATTATTTAAATTTATTAAATTTCATATCTATAAAAATTTATTATTTTAATATTTTTTTCTTTTAAAAAGTTTTTTATTAATATTTTATCATTAAAAATAAAGTTTTGTTCTAATAAAATATTTTTATTTAATTTATTTATGTTATATTCTTTAATATTTTTATTTTTTATTGAATTAATATCTATATATTTAGGGTTCATTGCAGATATTTGCATGCATATTTGTTTTATATATTTATATTTTATATTATTATTATTTGTATCTATTTTAAGTATACAACCTAATTTGTTGTTATTATGTATATATTTTCCTAAAAAAGTTCCTTTTAAATTACATATATTTTTAATAAAAATATTTTCTTTAAATTTTAATGTTATTTCGTTTATTTTTTTATTAAAATGATTATTTATTTTTTTTAAGGAAAATATATTTTTTTTAATACAAAAATTTATTATTTCATTTGAAAAATTTTTAAATTCAATATTTTTTGAAGTAAAATCTGTTTCGCATATAATTTTTAACATTACTGCTTTTTTATTTTTTATTTTATTAATTATTATACCTTCTTTAGATTTTTTTTTTATTTTTATTTTTATCTTTTTAATATTTTTTAATGATTCTTTTAAATTAAAATTATTTTTTTCTAATATTTCTTTACATTTTTGTATACTTATATTTGTTAATTGTCTTATTTTTTTTATTAATTCTAATTTATTTTTTTTCATATTTTTTAGAAAGTATATTACTTATATTATTTAAATATCATTTTATTGATTTTATTGAGTCATCATTTCCTGGTATTATAAAATCTATATTTTCTGGATTATTGTTTGTATCTAATATTGAAAATATTTTTATTTTTAATTGTTTTGCTTCTTTTATTGCTATTTTTTCGTAATTAGAATCTATAACAAATATTGCATCAGGCAATCCAGACA
The DNA here is from genome assembly GCA_036689295.1 of Candidatus Stammera capleta. Taxonomy (GTDB): domain Bacteria; phylum Pseudomonadota; class Gammaproteobacteria; order Enterobacterales; family Enterobacteriaceae; genus Stammera; species Stammera capleta_AR. Next base: position 215,678 of record CP144785.1, on the reverse strand, counting down.
TATTTTTTATTCCTTCTAAATTATTTTTTAATTTTATAAGTATTTTTTTTTTATATAATATTTCTTTTTTTAATAAATTATTAAAATCTCCATTTTTATATTGTTTTTCTAATTTGTTTAATTTTTTTATAGATTTTTTAACTGTTTTTCAATTAGTTAAAGTTCCTCCTAATCATCTTTTATTTATATAAAATTGTTTACATTTTATAGCAGTTTTTTTTATTAATTCGGATGCAGATTTTTTAGTACCTATAAATAATATTTTTTTTTTTTTTTCTTGCAATTCTTTTAATTTTTTTATAGCTATATTAAATAATATTATAGTTTTATTTAAATTAATTATATGTATATTATTATATTTAGTATATATATATGGTTTCATTTTTGGATTTCAGAATTTTGTTTGATGACCAAAATGTATACCTGCTTTAATCATTTCTTTTATTGAAAAATTAATCATTTTTTCTCCAAATTATTTAAAATATATTTATTTTATATTATTATTATATGAATAGTAAGTTTAAAAAAAATATTTTATTATTATAAATATGAAATATTTAATTAAAAATTTAAATCAAATTAAGAAAATTTATAGTTCTGGTAAAGTAGTTAGTAATATTTTAAATTATATCACTAAATATGTAAAACCTGGAATTTCTACTGGAAAAATAAATGATATATGTCATAAAAAAATTATTTATGATTACAAATCATATCCAGCTACTTTAGGATATATGGGATACCCTAAATCTATATGTACTTCAATTAATAATGTAGTTTGTCATGGTATACCTAGTTATAATGAAATTTTAAAAGAAGGAGATATTTTAAATATAGATGTAGCAGTATGTAAAAATAATTATTATGCTGATGCTTCTAGAATGTTTTTTGTTGGTAAAATTAATGATGAATATATAAGATTATGTAAAATAACTTATAAAAGTATTTTAAATTCTTTAAAATATATTAAAAATGGTAATAATTTTAATTTAATTGGAAATAGCATTGAAGATTATATTAGTAATTATAATTACTCAATTGTTAGAGATTATTGTGGACATGGTATAGGAGTAAAATTTCATGAATATCCTAATATATTACATTATAAAAATAATTTTAATATTTATATGAAAACTGGAATGATATTTACTATAGAACCTATGATAAATTTAGGTGGATATGAAACATATGTAATGGATGATAAATGAACTGTTAAAACAAAAGATAATAGTTTATCTGCTCAATATGAATTTACAGTATTAGTTACAGATAGTGGGTATAAAATATTATCTAGTTAAAATTATTTATCCATAATATATTTTTTTAATTTCTTTTCATATTAATGAAATTATTTTATTTTTTTTATTTTCATTAATTTTATTATTAAATATATATTTATTAATATTTATATATTTTATTATCATTTTTGTAAAAAAAATATTTTCTTGATATATATTTATATCAAATAAATCATATTTTTTTTTTATTTCTTTTTTTATATATTTTTGTATCGATGTTATTTTTTTATCTATAAAAATTTTTTCGTTATTAATATCTATATTAAATCCTTTTATTTTATAATCTATAAATAATAAATCAGGATTAAATTTTAAAATTATATAATCTATTATTTTTAATGGTGATGTTGAATTAAATATTGATATTTCTATATCTATTTTTATATTATATAAATTATTATTTTTATATTTTTCTATATTTTTATTTATAAAAATATAATTATTTTTTATACTTTTTTTTTTATTTATTGTTCAAATTATAAAATATTTTTTAAATATTTTATTTTTTTTTTTTATATTTAAATTATTATAATTAATAATTTTATATATTTTTATTAATATTTTTTTAAATTCACATTTATTATATTTATTATTTATATAATGTATATTATACTTATCTATATTATTAATATAATATACATTATATATACAAATATTTAATTTTTTATTTAAATTAGTTTTTTTAATATTTTTCATTTATATATATTTTTATAATATAAAAATAAATTTTATTTTATTAATAATTTAATTTTATATTTATTTATTTTTTTTTAATTTCTGACTTAATTTTACAATCAATACATAAATTAGCTATTGGTTGAACTTCAAGTCTTTTTATACCTATTTCTGATTTACATTTTTCACAGTAACCAAATTTTTTTTGTTTTATTTTTTTAATAGTATATTTTATTTTATTTATTAATTTAAATTCTCTGTTTTTATTAATTAAATTAAATGTAAATTCTTCTTCTTGTATAATTTTATCTATAGGATCTGCAAAATTAATATTTTCTTTATTTTTTATTAAATATTTTTTTTTATTAGAACTTTTTAATTTTTTATATAATATAAATAATATTTTTTTAAAATGATTTATTTGTAAATTATTCATATATTTTTCATTTTTTTTTTTTATGTATGGTTTTATTTTAGCTAAATTTAATATATTTATATAATTGTTTTTTTTATTTTGTTTTATATACATATTTATATTCTTATTTTTTATTTTTTTTTAAAGATATTATTTTACTTATTATAATTTTTTTTTTTTTTTTAATTTTAAAATATCCTACTCTTTCTAATTGTACTATATTGTTTTTTATATTTAAAATATTTTTATTTATTAAACCTTTTTTTAAAATTATAGATTTTTTATTAATATATTTAAGTATATTTTTTTTATTATTTATATTTTTTTTTGTAAATAAATTTTTATATATTTTATATTTTACTTTAATTGAATCATTTTCAGATATTCAATGTATTATATTATATTTTTTTTTATTGTTATTTTTTGTAATAATACATTCAATATATTTAATATTATTTTCTTTTTTAATTATTTTTTTAAGTTTAATATTAAAAGTATATCTTAATTTTAATATTTTTTTAAATTTTAATTTGTTATTTTTTTTATTTTTTTTTATAAAGTCATTTTTATCAATATATATATTTTTAAATAATGTTATTTTTCTTTTTTTTGAATTTTTTTTTTTTGGGTAATCATATGTATATATGATATATTTTTTATTAATATTAGTTATTACTATTTTTAATGGATTAATGATACCCATTATTCTTGGAGATATTTTATTTAAATCTTTTTTTAAATATTGTTCTAATATATTATGTTTTATACAACTTTCTTGTTTACTTATACTTAATGATTTACAAAAATTTATTATTGATTTTGGAGTATATCCTTTTTTTTTCATTCCAGATAATGTTATTAATCTAGGATCATCTCATGATTTTATTATTTTATTTTTTATTAAAATATTAATTTTTCTTTTTGAAGTTATATTATTATCAATATTTAATCTTGAAAATTCATATTGTTTTGATTTAAATTTAATATTTATATTTTTTAAAATTCAATTATATAATGGTCTATTATTTTGAAATTCTAATGTACATAATGAATGTGTTATTTTTTCTAAAGAATCACATATACAATGAGCAAAATCATATGTTGGATATATACATCATTTATATTTAGTTCTTAAATGTTTTTTATATTTTATTCTATATATAATAGGATCTCTTAATATAATATTTTTTGATAACATATTAATTTTTGCTCTTAAGCAAACTTCTTCTTCTTTAAAATAACCGTTTTTCATTTTTTTAAAATATAAAATATTTTCTTTTATTTTTCTATTTCTAAATGGACTATTTTTACCTTTTTTTTTAAAATTACCTCTATATTCTTTTATTTTTTTTTTAGGTAATTCATCTATATATGCTAAATTTTTTTTTATTAGTTGTATAGCATATTTATAATGATTTTTAAAATAATCAGATGCATATTTAGTTTTTTTATATCATTTATATCCTAATCATTTTATATTTTTTTTTATTGATTTTATATATTTTTTTTTTATTGTGGTAGGGTTTGTATCATCAAATCTTAAATTACATGTTCCTTTAAAATTTTTTGCTATTTCAAAATTTATATATATAGATTTAGCATGACCTATATGTAAATAACCATTTGGTTCTGGGGCAAATCTAGTTTTTATTTTGTTAATTTTTTTTTTTAATATATCTTCATTTATTTTTTTATATATAAAATTATTTTTATTATTCATTATTAAATATTATTTATTTTATTAATTATATTTTTATCTATATTTTTTATATTATTATATTTTTTTTTTAAAATATTATATTTTAATTTGTTATTATTTATTGATATAGAAACTCCGAAATATTCTTTTTTTATTAATTTTATTGTTAATATACTCATTTTATATGCTAATATTCTATCAAAACTTATAGGTTTACCTCCTCTTTGTATATATCCTAAACAAGTAGCTCTAGTTTCTTTTTTAAATTTATTTTCTATATCTTTAGATAATTTAAATATATTAATTATATTTTCTGTTGTTATTATAGATATACATTTTTTATTATTATTTATTTCATAATCTATTTTATTATATAATTCTTTTTTTTTAAATTTTATTTCTGGTATTATTACATAACTAGATGAACAAGATAAAGATGAATTTATAGCTAAATTACCACATTTTCTTCCCATTACTTCTATAATAGATATTCTATTATGTGATATTGATGAATCTTCAATTTTATCTATTAAATTTGTTATTGTATTTAAAGCAGTACTATATCCTATACTATAATCTGTATTATATATATCATTGTCTATTGTTCCAGGTATTGTTATACATGGTAAATTCATATCATTTAATTTTTTAGCACCAATATATGTACCTTCTCCTCCTACTATTATTAGTATATCAATTATTTTTTTTATATTTTTAATAATTTTTTTTCTTATTTCATAATTTTTTAATTCTGGAAATCTTGAACTATTTAATATAGTTCCTCCTTTATTTTTAATATATTCTAATTTATTTATATTTAATTTTTTTATTTGATTTAAATATAATCCTTTATATCCATTATATATACCATATATATGGTAATTATTTTTTGTACATTCTTTTGTTATATTATATATAATTGAATTCATACCTGGAGAATCTCCTCCACTAGTTAATATACCTATTTTTATATTCATATTTTTATTTTTTATTTTTTTTATTAAATATATTATTTATTTTTTAATAAATTTAATTTATTAAAATTAATTTATTTTTTATAATAATATTTATTATAAATTATTTATATATATATTTAAAAAAAATGTAATATTTTTTTATTATTAGGGATAAAATAAAATGTATATTCAATTTTTAGGTACAAATGCTGGTATTCCTATTTTAAATAGAAATGTAAGTAGTATAGCTCTTATTTTAAATGATTATAATAAATATGAAATTTGATTATTTGATTGTGGAGAAGGTACTCAAAAACAAATATTAAATACTTCAATAAAATTAACTAAGATAAATAAAATATTTATTACTCATTTACATGGTGATCATATATTTGGATTATTAGGTTTATTAAATAGTAAATCTATTGTTAATAATAATTCTTTTGTTGAAATATATGGACCTAAAGGTATTAAAAAATTTATTAATTTATCATTAAATATTACTAATTCTTTTATAAGTTTTTCATTTAAAATTATTGAAATAAATGAGGGTGAAATTTTAAATAATGATTTTTATAAAGTAGATTGTTTTTTACTAAATCATACTTTACCATGTTATGGTTTTCGTATAAAACAACATGATAGAGTAGGAAGTTTAAATGTAAAAAAATTAATTAAAGATGGTATAACTCCGGGTCCTATATATAAAGAATTAAAATTAGGTAAAAAAATATATTTTAATAAGAAAATTATAAATGGTAATAATTATTTAAAAAAAAAAACTAAAGGTAAAAATATTGCTATATTAGGAGATACATCTCCTTTATTAAAAAAATGTAATTATTTATTTAATTTAGATTTATTAATTTATGAATCTACTTTAGATCATAGTATGAAAAAAAAAGCTAATTTAAGAGGTCATTCTACTAATATACAAGCTGTATTGTTAGCAAAAAAATATTTTGTAAAAAAATTAATATTAACTCATTTTAGTTCTAGATATAATAATAGTAAATTAAATAAAATTTTAAAAGAATGTTATATATATTTTAAAAATGTTTATTTAGCTAAAGATTTTTATATATTTAATATTTAATATATGTATTTAAATAATATATTAATTATTATACTAAATATAATATCTTGTATATTGTGTAAATATAATAGAATTCTACTTATTATTATTAATGTAAATATAAATATGATTATATATTTGTATATTGTTTTTTTTTTATAAAAATTTAATATTCAAAAAATTGAATATATAGTATGTCCTGATGGAAATGAACTATCATTTTTATTTTTTCAATAATTAATTAATCAATTAGGTATATTTATATTTTTTTTTTTAATTAATAAATTATATGGTCTTTTAATAAAAATTATATTTTTTATTATTTTTTTTATAATTAATAAAATAATAGGTATTGTAGTCAATATAATTAAATATTTTATTTTATTTTTTTTTTTATTATTAATATATATTAATAATAATATTATATGTGTTATAAATATTATAGGAAATTCTATTAATTTATTAATTATATATATATAATATAAAATATTTCAATAAAAATTTTTTATTAAAAAAAATATTTTCATAATTATATTTTAATTTTTTTTAAATAATTAAATTTATATTTTTTTTTTAATTTTAAAATAAAAATTTTTTTAAAGTTTTCTTTTTTTGTATAAAAAAATAAATTTTTAGTTTTTTTATTTTTATTATTTGTTAAATTTTTATATTTTATAATTTTTTTTTTAATTTCTTTAATATTATCTATGAATGTAATTTTTTTTAAAAAAATTTTTTTTAGTTCTTTTTTTATAAAACCAAAATGTGTACATCCTATTATTATAGTATCAGGATTTTTTTTTTTTAATTTTAAAAAGATTATATTTTTTATTATATTTGTATTTATTTTTTTATTAAATTTAATTTTTTTTTCAGATATTTTAACTAATTTTGAAGAATAAATTTTTATTATTTTTTTTTTTTTAATATTTATTATTATATTATTTATATAACTTGAATTTATTGTTATATATGTTCCTAATAATAATATTAAATTATTTTTTGTTTTTTTTATAGATTTTTTAATATTAGGAAATGTTCCTATTATTGGAAATTTAAATTTTTTTTTTATATATTTATATGTTATTATACTTGCAGTATTACAAGCTATTATTAATAATATAATTTTATATATTTTTTTAAGATAATTTATTATATTTAATATTCTATTTAATATATATAAATAATTTTTATTTCCATATGGAAATCCGTAATTATCCATTACATATATATAATTATTTTTATAAAAATTTATATTTTTATATATATATAATCCTCCTATTCCAGAATCTATTATTATTATTTTTTTTTTTTTATTCATATTTTTTTTTTATTAATTTATTTATTATAATATAATAATATATATATATGTATATATATTATTAAAATATATTAATTTAATATTGAGGTGTTATGTATAAAGTAGGTATTTTTTATGGAAGTGATACTGGAAATACTAAAAGAATTTCTTTTATTATTAAAAATAAATTAATAAATTATTTTAAAACTAAAATTTTAGATATATCATTATCATCTATAGATGATTTTTTGAATTTTGATATTTTATTATTAGGAACATCTACTTGATATCATGGAGAATTACAATATGATTGAGATAATTTTTTAAATAATTTTAATAATATTTCTTTAGATAATAAAATTGTAGCTTTTTTTGGTTGTGGTAATCAAAAAGAATATGGAGATTGTTTTTGTAATGGTGTTTATAAATTGTATAATATATTTAAAAAAAAAAATGTAATTATTTTAGGTTATTGGCCTATTATTAATTATAAATTTAATCATTCTAAAAGTATATTTAATAATAATTATTTTATTGGTTTAATGTTAGATGAACATAATCAATCTAAATTAACTAATAAAAGAATATCTATTTGAATTAGTAAAATTATTGTTGATATTTATAATATTTTATAATATTTAATATTATTATTAAAATATATTTAAAGTAATTTTTATATATAGGAATTTATATGTTAATTAAAAAAATACAAGATTTGAATTTATTTGATAAAAAAGTTTTGATTAGAGCAGATTTAAATGTTCCAATTAATAATAGAAAAATTATATCTTATGTACGTATTGAATCTTCATTAGATACTATAAAATATGCTATAGATAAAGGAGCTTATGTTATATTAACATCTCATTTAGGAAGACCTATTGAAGGAAAATATGATAAAAATTTTTCTTTAAGACCTATTGTAAATTATTTAAAAAAGAAATTGAAAAATAATATTATTTTAGTTAAAAATTATTTAAATAAAGATAATTTAATTTTTAAATCTAAAAATGATATTCTAGTTTTAGAAAATGTTAGATTTAACAAAGGTGAGATTAGTAATAGTGATAATCTATCTAAAAAATATGCTAAATTATGTGACATTTTTGTAATGGATGCTTTTGCTACTTCACATAGAAAAAATTCTTCTACTTATGGAATTATAAAATTTGCAAATATTTCATGTATTGGTATATTATTTAATTCTGAAATAAAAGCTTTATCTAAAATAATATCTAATCCTTTAAGACCTATGGTATCTATTGTTGGTGGAGCTAAAATATCTACTAAATTTAATTTATTAAATTCATTATCTAAAATATCTGATAATTTAATAGTTGGTGGAGGTATTTCTAATACTTTTATTTCTGTAAAAAATAATGTAGGTAAGTCATTATATGAAAAATCTTACAAAGAAATTGCTAAAAGTTTATTAAATAAATATAACAATATAATTGTACCTATTGATTGTAGAGTAGCAAAAGGTAATATATCTAAATTTTCTAAATCATATGTAAAAGATGTAGATAAAATTAATAATGATGAAGAAATTATGGATTTTGGTGATAAAACAATAAAATTAATTTCTAAAATAATTATTAATGCTAAAACAATTTTATGAAATGGTCCTGTTGGTGTATTTGAATTTAAAAATTTTAGAAAAGGAACAGAATCTATTTCAAAATTTATATTGAAAAGTAATGCTTATATTGTTGCTGGTGGTGGTGATACTATATCTGCTATAGAATTATTTAATATTAAAAATAATATTTCTTATATATCTACTGGAGGAGGAGCTTTTTTAAAATTTATAGAATGTAAAGAATTACCAGTTATAAATATTCTTAAAAAAAAAAATAAAATAGAATAAGTGTTTTAATAATTTAAGGAATGTATATATGTTTAATATTGTTACTGATTTTTTAAAACCTGGTGTTTTAACAGGTTTAGAAATGCATAAATTATTTAATTTAATTAGAAATAAAAAAATAGCTTTAGCAGCAATAAATTGTATTGATACTAATTCGATTAATTCTGTTTTAGAGTCTGCTAGTATTTATAAAACTATTGTTATTATACAAATATCTTTTTCTAGTTCTATTTTTTTTATAGGTAAAAATTTATATAATAATAAATTTAAGTCAGCTATATATGGATCTATATTAGCAGCTAAATATATTCATAAAGCTTCTAAATATTATAAAGTTCCAGTTATTTTACATACAGATCATTGTAATAAAAACAATTTAAAATGGATAGATGGTTTATTAAAGTATAATTTTATATATTATAAAAAATATAATAGACCTTTATTTACATCTCATATGATAGATTTATCTGATTGTAGTGTAAAAGAAAATATTAGTATTTGTAGTAAATATTTATTAAAAATGTCAAAAATGAATATTAATTTAGAATTTGAACTTGGATGTACAGGTGGTGAAGAAGATGGATTAGATAATACTAATATATCTAATAATAAATTATATACTAATCCTTTAGATGTTTATTATTCTTATAATAAATTAATAAAATTAAGTAATTTATTTACTATAGCTGCTTCTTTTGGAAATGTTCATGGAGTTTATAAATCAGATAATGTTTGTTTATTACCTAAAATATTATATGAATCTCAAAAATTAATTAATAAAAAGAATAATAATAATTTAAATAATAATTTATTAAATTTTGTTTTTCATGGAGGTTCAGGTACAGATAAAAATATTATAAAAGAATCTATAAAATATGGAGTAATTAAAATTAATTTAGATACAGATGTTCAATGAAAATTTTGAAAAGGAATATTAGATTATTATTTAAATAAAAAAGATTATTTAAATTCACAATTAGGAAATCCTAAAGGGATTTTTAGTCCTAACAAAAAATATTATGATCCTAGAGTTTGAATTAATTTATCTAAATTATCTGTTATAAATTATTTAAAAAATATATATAAATTATTTAATTGTATTAATTTAATATAATTTTTATAATTAAAATTATTTTTTTCCTGTTATAATTATATTTTTTATTAATATTGATCCTGTTCTTATTTGGGAATTTATATTTATATCATTACTCATATATATTATGTTTTTGTATAATTTTTTTAAATTTCCAGATATTGTAGCTTCATTTATATAATATTTTATTTTTTTATTTTCTACTCAAAATCCTGCTATTCCTTTTGAATATAATCCTGTATTTATATTTATTCCTTGTCCTAAAAGTTTATCTATTATTAAACCTGTATTCATTTTATTAATTAATTCTTTAAAACTTATATTTTTTATATTATTTTTAAATATTCAATTATGAATACCACCTTCATTAAATGTATTTTTAAAATTTAATTTTTTAGAATAATAAGAATTTAATATTCATGTTTTTAAAATACCTTTTTTTATTACAAAATATTTTTTTGTATTTAAACCTTCGTCATCAAATGGTTTTGATCCTATTCCTTTATATAAAAAAGGATCTTCTATTATATTTATTCAATTAGGTAATATTTGTTTATTTAATTTATTTTTTAAAAATGAATTTCTATAATAAATATTATTTCCATTTATTGCAATTGAAAGATATTTAAAAATTTCACAACTTATTTCATTATTTAATATTACTGAATATTTTTTAGATTTTATATTTTTTATTTTTTTTTTAATTATTATTTTTTTTATATTTTTTTTACTTAAATTATGATATTTAATTAAAATATCTAATATATTATATTTATATATATAAATATATTCATATTCCATTATATTTTTATAATTTAATATTATATTATTTATTAGTAAATATGATTTTGATATATATGATTTTATTTTTTTATAATCATTATAAATTATTATTATATTTTCGTTTTTTGTAAATGATGTTCCATCACTTTTTATATTTTTATATATTGAATTATTAGAATTATATTCTATATTTTTTAAAATATTAATTATATCATTTATATTTATATCTTTTTTAAAATATATACCTAAATTTTTTTTATATTTTTTTGTAAATTTTTTTTTATTTGGTAAAATATTACATTCATCTTTTGATGTGTAATTTTTACTATTATTTATATATTTTATACAATTTTTTATTGTTTTTTTTTTAATATTATTGCAAATAATTATATATTTTTTTTTATTTAAAATAGATATTATTTTAATATATAAATTATTTTTAAATTCAATATTTTCTACACTTTTATTTTTAAATTTTATATTTGTTTCTTTATTAATTTGAAAATATATTTGTATATTACAATTTGTTTTTTTTTTAATTATATTAAATATTTTTATTATTTTTTTTTTATATATATTTTTTTTTTTATTTATATTCATTTTTTTAAGATTTAATTTTATATATTAAATAATATATTATTATATATTATAAATTATAAATTTATAGGAAATTATTATGAATATAAGAAAAATACCATCTGGTATAGATATACCTAATGATATATATGTTATTATAGAAATATCTTTAAATACTTCATATATTAAATATGAAATGAATGAAAAATATAATGTTATTTTTGTAGATAGATTTATTAAATCTTCTTTAATTTATCCATTTAATTATGGATATATAAATAATACTTTATCAAATGATAAGGATAAACTTGATGTGATATTAATTTCAAATTATTCTTTAAATATAAATAGTGTTATAAATTCAAGACCAATAGGTGTTTTAAAATTGGTAGATGAAAAAGGAGAAGACAATAAAATTGTAGCTGTACCTAATTATAATATTACTAATATATATGATTCTATTCAAGATATATTTGATATTAACAAATTATTATTAGAAAAAATATGATATTTTTTTGAACATTATAAAGATTTAGATGAAAATAAGTGATCAAAAATTGATAATTGATATGATGTTCATGAGGCAAAAAAAATAATATTAAAATCTATAATATAATATATTTTCTTATAAGATTTTTTATACTTATAAGAAAATATTATTATTCATTATTTTTTTTATTATTATTTTTATTATATAATCTTACTCCTACTAATTTTATTATTAATAAATATAAATTTATAAAATCTATATATAATATTAATGCACCTAATATAGAATATTTTTTTAATTGTTCATAATTATAATCATAATTTTCTTTTATTATATTAATTCCAATTTCTTTTAATTTTTGTGTATCTCAAGCTATTAATATACAAAATGATAATATTCCTATATATGATGTTATTCATACTATTAATGTACTATTTAAAAAAAAATTTATTATATTTGATAAAATAATACCTATTAATAACATTAATGCTATATTACCTATATTTGTTAGGTTATTTTTTGATATATATCCTCATATACTCATTATTGCAAACATAATACTAGATATTACAAATACAAGTGTAATTGATGAATATGTATAAATTAAAAATAGACTTGATGTTGATATCCCGGTTAATATTGAGTATATTATAAATAATATTGTTGCTTTATTTACAGTTATTTTATTTATCATATTAGATATTATAAATACTATAAGTATTTGTGTTATTAATATTGTAAATAAAAATAATCTGTTAAAAAAAATCATTTCTAAAATAAAAGGTATTTTAGTTATATATCATGATGTTAAAGATGTTATTAGTAATCCACAAGACATTCAAGCGTATACTCTACTCATATAATTATTCATATTATTTATATTAAGATTATAAAATTTGTATGAATATTTTTTCATATATATTATCCTATTAAATATATAAAATATTTTATTTTATATTTTATTTAAAAAATTTTTTATATTTATGTATATTTTTTTTTTATTTTCTTTATTTAAAAAAATATTTTTTATATTTTTTTTAGTTAAGTTATTAATTTTTATTAAATTTTTAATTTTATTTTTATTTTTTTTACTATATATAAATAGTATAGGTATTTTAAATTTATTAATTACGTCAATTGGGTGTATTTGATTTGTGTTATTTTTTTTATATATAATTTTATTTCAAAGTATTATTAGATAATTTATATTTTTTTCATATAAATATGAATATAATAAAGAAATTCTTCCTCCTCAATTTAATCCTATTATTGATATTTTTTTTATTTTATATTTATTTTTAATTCATATTATAAAATTATGTATAATTAATAAAATTTTTTTATCTGATATATATTTATTAAAATTTTTATTTTTATTTATTAATTTTAGTTTAGGTATTATTATATTAATATTATTTTCTATTAATTTTTTATATAAATATTTATTTTTTTTATTAGATTTAAATGTTTCTTTAATAAATAATATTATTTTATTATTTTTATTAATTTTAAAAATAGAAATTAATTTATTATTTTTTATATTATATTTTTTTATTATTATATTTTTCATTATATAATTTTTTATATTAATTTAGCTATATAATAATATATAGCTAATATAGTTTAATGGTTAAAATATATCTTTGGTATAGATAAGATTTCAGTTCAATTCTGAATATTAGCATATTTTTTTTTTATTTATATTATTTTTAATTTTTTTACTAAATTTAAATTTTATTGTATTTTTTTTTTTTATTGTTATATATTTTTTTGTTATAGGATTTTTTCATTTTTTTTTTTTTTTTTTTTTAATTATAAATTTTCCTAAATTATTTATTATAATTATTTTATTTTTTTTTAAGTAATATATTATTTTTTTAAAAAAAATATTTATAATTAAATTTATTTTTTTTTTTGTAATATTTGTTTTTTTATTTATGTAGTTTATTATATTTTTTTTATTATAGTTCATATATATTTAATATATTAAAGCATTAAATTTTTTAATTAATATTTTTTTGCATTTTTTTATAATATTATTTAATATATTTATATTTAATGTTTTTTTATTATCTTGTATATTTAATCTTAAAGTTATATTTTTTTCTTTATTTTTTGTTAATATTTTATTATTATATATTTTTATAATATTTATTTTTTTTATCAAATTTTTATTTATAGAAATACATGTTTTAATAATATTACATATATTAATATTTTGTTTAATTGTTAATGTTATATCTCTTTTATTTTTTTGATATTTAGATATTTTTTTAATTTTTATATTTTTTTTGAATAATATTTTTTTTATTTTTAATTCTAATAAAAATAATGGATATTTAAATGAATATTTTTTTTGTATTTTTTTATTTAACATACCCATAAATCCTATTTTTTTATTTTTATAATATATATTTATATTTTGTTGTTTATCTAAAAATTTATTTTTAGATTTTTTAATTTTAATAAATTTATATTTTTTTCTTTTTTTTAATATATATTCAAAATCTCCTTTTATATCATATAAATTAAATAATATATTTTTTTTTATATATCATTTATTTTTTTCTTTATAACCATATATTATTAATAAAATTTTTTTATTTTGTATATTTTTATTTTTTTTTTGTTTAAAACATGTTCCTATTTCAAAAAATTTAATACTATTACATTGATTTTTTTCAATATTTGATTTTATAGTATAAATCATATTTGGAATTAATGATTTTCTTAATATAGACATATCTTTTGTTATAGGATTTAATATATTTATGTAATTATTTTTATTAGATATTAGTTTTTCTTTTTTTTTATTTGAAAAACAAAAATTTATTATTTCTTTATATCCTATATTAATCAATATGTTTTTTATATTATTTATTTTATTAATATAATTTTTTTTATTTTCTATTTTTATAGTTGTTTTGAATGTTTTTTTAGGTATTTTATTAAATCCATATATTTTAATAATTTCTTCTATTATTTCTTCTTTTATATTTATATCTTTTCTTAAAGATGGAATTTTTATTATTATATATTTTTTTTTTTTAGTTATTTTATATTTATTTTTTTTTAATATATTTATTATATGTTTTTTTTTTATTTTAAATCCTATTTTTTTATTTATATTTTTATATGTTAATTTAAATATTTTATTTTTATTTTCTATGTTTTTATTTTTTATAGTTTTTATTTTTGTTATTTTGCATTTATAAATGTTTTTAATAATATTTGATGTTTTTTTTAAAAATATGTCTTGTATATTTTTATTATAATTATTTATATATTTTTTTATTATATTTTTATTATTTTTATTATTTATTTTTTTTATATATTTATATTTAAATAAAAATGATATTAATATAATATTTTTTGTATTTTTATTTATATAAAATTTTTTTATTTTTTTATTTAATAAAATATCATTTTTTATTTTTATTATTTTATTATTTTTATTTTTATATTTATTAATGATTTTATCTAAATCTAGGTAAAATATTTTTTGTCCTGATTCAATTAATATATAATTAAATATATCTTGTATATTATTTTTTATTTTTAAATTAAATATTTTTATTTTTTTTTGTATTTTTTTATTTTTTATTTTTTTAAATATTTTAATTTTTTTTATAATTAAATATTTATAATTTATTATATTTTTATTTTTATTAATATATATATTATATTTATTTTTTTTTTTAATTTTATATTTTAAATTATTTATTTTTTTATTTATTAAAATTGATATTTGTTTACATATTGTATATATGTTATTACATTCCATTCTATTAAATGGAATATTAATTTCAATAAATATATTTTTTTTTAAAAAGTTTTTTTTTTTATTAATAGAATATTTATTATTGTAAGGTAAAAAAAAATTTTTTATATTATATATTTTTTTTATATATTTAAATCTATTTATTTTAATTTCTTTTTTTAATAAAATTATATATTTGTTTAATATATTTTCTTTTATATTTTTTATATATAGTATATATATATTTTTTTTATATTCTATATTAATTTTAGATATTGTATTTGATATTTTTTTATATAATATAATTTTTTTTATAATATAATTTTTATTTTTTATATTTATATTATAACTAGTTTCAAAACCATAATTATTTAATATATTTATAATATTTTTTATATTTAAATTATTATTTATTATATATTTATTTATTCATGATTCACATAATTTCATTTTTTTTATATATTTAAAATTGTTTTAATAATTCTATATTATTTTCATATAATAATTTAATATTTTTAATATTATATTTTAACATTATAAGTCTTTCTATTCCTATACCTAAAGCTAATCCTGAATATTTTTTAAAATTTATTTTTGCATTTTTTAATATTTTAGGATGTATTAAACCACATCCTAATATTTCTATTCATTTTTTTTTTTTGTTTTTTATAAAAACCTCAGCTGAAGGTACAGTAAATGGAAAAAATGAAGGTAAAAATTTAAATTTTTTTTTTTTATTAAAAAAAAAATTAATAAATTTGTTTATTATATATTTTAAATTACAAAAATTAATATTTTTGTCTATTATAAAACAATCAAGTTGATGAAACATAGGAGTATGTGTATTATCATAATCTTTTCTATATACACATCCTGATGTAATTATTTTTATAGGTGGTTTTTTTTTATTTATATATTTTGATAACAAACAAGATGTTTGTGTTCTTAATAATTTTTTTTTATTTATTCAAAATGTATCTTGTATAGATCTTGAAGGATGATATTTATATATATTTAATGAATCAAAATTATAATAAGATTTTACTATTTCTTTTCCTATTATATTTATACATCCTAATTTATAAAAAAAATTTTCTATTTTATTTAATGTACTTGTTATTGGATGTTTATACCCAATAGATGGAGATTTTCCTGGTAAAAAAATATCGATATAATTTTCTTTATTATTATATTTTTTTTTTTTATAAATTAAATTAATTTTATTTATTATATAATTTTTAATATTATTTATTTTTTTACCTATTTTAGGTTTTATTTCATTAGGTAATTTTTTTATATTTTTTATTATTTTTTTTATATATCCTTTTTTTCCTAAATATTTTTTATATATTTTTTTTATATTTTTTTTATTTTTAATATTTTTTATATCTTTATTAAATTTTTTTATGTATTTTTTTAATTCCATAATGTTAATTTTTTATTAATGATATAATTTTTTTGAATATTATATTATTATTGTTTATTATTATAGATAATATTTTTCTATTTAAATTTAATTTTATTTTTTTTATTTTTTTTATAAATTTATTATATGTTAATCCATATTTTCTTACTTCTGCGTTTATTTGGATTATTCATATTTTTCTAAAATTTCGTTTTTTATTTTTTCTATCTATATAAGAATATTGTCCAGATTTTATTACAGATTGTTTAGCAGTTTTATAATTTTTTGATCTAGAAGAATAATAACCTTTAGCTAATTTTAATATTTTTTTATGTTTTTTATGAGATATTACACCTCTTTTAATTCTAACCATATATTTATATTCCTTAAATTATAAGTATGGACTTATTTTATTTATTATTTTTGAATTTATTTTATTAACTATTTTTTTTTTTCTTAATTTTCTTTTTCTTTTTCTTTTTTTTTTTGTTAATATATGACGTAAATTACAACATTTAAATTTTAATTTTTTTGAAGAATTTTTTTTAATTCTTTTTTTAATAGATTTTATAGTTTTTATTTTTATCATTTTATTTTTTTTTAGGAGTAATCATCATTATTATTTGTCTGTTTTTTATATTGTTTGATACAAATTTTAATTTATTAATTATTTCTAATTCATATTTTATTTTATTTATCATACTTATTGCTATATTTTTATGTATTATTTCTCTGCCTTTTAATAATATTGTTATTTTTACTTTATAGTTATTTTTAATAAATTTAATTATATTATTAATTTTAATTTTATAATCATTTAAACTTGTATTTATTCTAAATTTTATTTCTTTTATTTGTGTATTTTTATTTTTATTTTTTTTTTTTTTATTTTTTTGTTTAATATATAAATATTTTCCATAATTTAAAAATTTACATATTGGTGGATTAATTTTTGAATTAATTTCTACTAAATCTAAATTAATACTTTTTGCTATTTTTAATGCTTTTTTTGTTTCTATTATATTTATTTTTTTATCCTTATTATTAATAAGTTTTATTTTATGATTTTTTATTTCTTCATTAATTCTATGTATTTTATTATTTTTTTTTTTCTTATAAATTTTAATATTTTTTTTCCTTATTATTTAAATTTTTTAATTTTTAATTTTATTTTATATATAAATTTATTTAAATCAATTTTAAATAACTTTTTTTTTGAAAATATTTTTACACTAATATTTTTATAAAATATTTCTTTATCGCCGCATACTATCATGTAAGGTATTTTTTGTAAAGTATGTTCTCTAATTTTAAAATTTATTTTTTTATTTCTAAAATCTCCTATTGAATTAATATCATTTTTAATTAGTTTTTTTAGTACATATTTACAATATTTTGTATGTTTTTCTGATATATTTATTACTACAGTTTTTATTGGAGTTAATCATATTGGTAATTTTCCATTATATTCTTCTATTAAAATACCTATAAATCTTTCTAATGATCCTAATATTGCTCTATGTATTATTATTGGATTTTTTTTTTTATTTTCTTTATTAATATAATATGCTTTTAATTTTTTTGATAAAAAAAAATCTAATTGTATAGTACCACATTGTCATTTTCTTTTTAAACTATCTTCCAATATAAATTCTATTTTAGGTCCGTAAAATGCTCCTTCTTTTTTTTTTATTTTAAATTTTATTTTTTTTTTATTTAATGTATTTATTATTTCTTTTTCTGCAATTTTTCATATTTTTGTATTTCCTATAAATTCTTTAGGTTTTGTAGACACAAATATATCTATTTTTTTAAAACCAAATATATTATATATTTCATATATCATATCAATACATTTAGATATTTCTTTATATATTTGTTTTTTTGTACAAAATATATGTGCATCATCTTGAATAAATGATTTTGTTCTCATTAATCCATGTAAAGATCCGGATTTTTCATTTCTATGACATATTCCAAATTCTGCGATTCTTATTGGTAAATTTTTATATGATTTTATATTTTGTTTATATATATCTAAATGTCCTAAACAATTCATAGGTTTTACACAAAATATTTTATTATCAAATTTAGTATGAAAAATAAATTTTTTATAATTTTTTCAATGACCACTTTTTATTCACATATTTTGATTAATTAAACATGCTGTTGTTACTTCGGTGTATTTATATTTTTTTAATTTTTTTCTTAATATTTTTTTTATATTTTGTAAAATTATTAAACCATTATTTAACCAAAAAATCATTCCAGGAGATGAATCACTAATATGATATAAATTTAGTATTTTATTAATTAATCTATGATCTCTATTTTTTTTCATTTTTTTTTTATATTTTATTATTAATATTATTAATTATTATTAATATATTATATATTAGTTATTTATATTTAATTATTATTATAAATAATAATAATGTTATTATATAAAAATATTTTATATTAATATTTTAAAGGATATATGTGTATATTAAAAATCATTTAATATTTTCTCTTTCTTTTAGTATTTTTTTTATTAAATTATGTAATTTTTTTAATTTTAAAATAGATATTTTTCATATTATACCAATTTCATTATTTTCTTCTTTATTACCTGATTTAGATCATCCTAGATCTTATTTAGGATGTAAATTTAAATTAATTTCTTTTTTTTTATCAAATTATTTTGGACATAGAAAAATTACTCATAGTTTATTTGGTATGTTGTTTTTTTTTGTTTTTATATTTTTTATGAATATTTTTTATTTTAATTTTGATTTTGATGTTATTATAGGTATATATTTAGGTTATTTTAGTCATATTTTAGCTGATATGTTTACATATAATGGTATTGATTTTTTATGACCATATAAATTTAAATTTAGAATACCTTTTATATATATATTTTTAAATAAAAAAATTGAAAGTTATTTTTGTATATTTTTATTATTTTTATCTTTTTTTATAGATAAAATTTTTTATTATAAATGTATTTTTTATAAAATATTTATTATATGTTTAAGTTATATCAATCTAATAATATAAATGTTTTAAAAGAATGTTTTTTTTATTTATTTAAAAAAATAAAATTAAAAAATATTTTAAATTCTAAAATTTTTATTTTAGTTCCAGACAATAATACTGCGTTTTTTTTAAAAATGTTTATATCAAAAAAAAGTGGTATATATTGTAATTTAAATTTTATTTTACTTGGTAAATTTATATGAAAAATTTATAAAAAAATTATTCCTGATATATCAAACAAATATTATTTTAATAAAAATAATTTAATTTGAGTAATAAATTATTTATTACCTAATATGATTAAATTTAATGAATTTTCAATATTAAAAAGATATTTAAATTTTAATTATAGTGATGAAAAATTATTTAATTTATCTATTAAAATAGCAGATATATATGATGAATATTTAATGTATAGAGTTGATTGATTAAAAAAATGAGAAAATTTTGAATTAATTAATGAAATAGATAATATACATCAAATTTGACAATCAATTTTATGAAGAAAAATAAAAAAATTTTTTATTAAAAAATTTTCATATAAATGAAGTAGATGTAATATTTATTATAAATTTTTAAATATATTAAATAATAAAAAATTTATATTTCCTAAAAATTTTATAGATTTTATTTTTATTTTTAATATTTCTTATATGCCTCCAATTTATTTAAATACTTTATATAATTTATCTAAATATATTGATATTAATTATTTTTTATTAAATCCTTGTATTGAATATTGATATGATCAAATATTTTTTGATAATAGATTAATTAATAAAGATATATTTTTAAGTAATTTTAATTTGAATAAATTTAATTCTTTGTTATTAAATTATGGTGTTTTTTTTTCAGAATACTTAAATTTGTTAATTAAATTAGATATTTATTATATAAATTGTTTTATTAAAAATAAAAATAATAATTTTTTAAATATTATTAAAAATAATATTTTATTTTTTAAAAATAATTATAATATAAATAAAAATTTTAAAAAAAATGACTCTTTATTTATTAATAATAGTTATGGTTATTTAAATGAAATAATTGATTTAAAAGATAAATTGATTCACTTAATTTTAAATAAAAAATATAATATAAGTGATATAGTTGTATATGTTAGTGATATAGAAGTTTATTGACCATATATAGATTCTGTATTTTCTAATCCTAAATATAAAAATATTTTACCTTATAGAATATTATTGCATAATGATTTTTATAATAAAAATATTTTAGAATTGTTTTTAAATTTATTAGATATTGGTAATGTTAATTATACTTTTACTAAATTATTATATTTTTTAAAGGAAGAATGTATATTTAAAAAATTTAATATAAATAGTGATGAATTAAATGTTATTGATACAATAATAAAAGATATTGGTATAAATATAGAAAAAAAAAAAGTTAGTTATTCAAATAAAAAATTTAATTTTTCTACTTGAATAATTGGTATTAAAAGAATATTAATAGGTTATTGTATAAATGATGAATATTGTATATGAAATAATATAGTTCCATATGTTTTTTTATCTAATAATTTTTTTTATAATTTAATTGAAAAAATATCTAATTTTTTATTTAAAATTTTTTTTTGAAAAGATATTTTAAATAAAAAACATTTATTATATGATTGAGTATTAATTTGTAATAATTTTTTGAATGATTTTTTTATACAAGATTGTATACTAAATAATTATTTTTTAAATTATAATATTTGAAATAAATTATTATCTTTTAAAGAAATAATTAATTTTAATAAATTAATTGATATAAATTTTTTTAAAATTATATATAAAAATTTTTTAGATTATAAAAAAAAAATTAAAAATTATTCAATTAGTCATATAAATTTTTGTCCTTTTTCTTTTTTATCTTCTATTCCATTTAAAATAGTTTGTTTAATTGGAGTTAATGAAAATATTTTTCCTAAATTTAATTTAAATTGTGATTTAAATTTAATAAATTGTTTTTATAGATTATGTGATCGTAATAAAAATAATAATGATAAATTTATTTTTTTAGAAAAAATATTATCTTCTATTAAAGTATTATATATTAGTTATATAACTTTTTCTTTTTTAAATAATAATTTTTATTTTCCTTCATATTTATTAAATATACTTATAAAATATATAAGTAAATTTAAAATTAATATTAATTTTTTAAAAATTAAAAATAAATTTAAATTTATTAAAAAAAAAATATTAAATAATAATAATAATAATATTTATATTAATAATTTTTTTTTAATTAAGAAAAATAATTTTAATTTTATTAAAGATAAATTTTATATTAATTTATTAGATTTATGTAAGTTTTGGATTAACCCAATAAAATATTTTTTAGTTAATTTTTTAAAAATAAATTATTTTATTCATGATGTTAATTATTCACATATTGAAAATTTTGTTTTTAATTTTAAAAATATATATTTATTTAGATTTAAAATAATTAATTTTTTTATAAAAAATAAAATAAATTTAGATAATTTTTATTATTATTTAAATAATTTAAATTTATTTCCTTTAGATAATTATGGTAAAATATTATGGTTTAAAGAAAAAGAAAAAATATTTTTTTTATCTAATAATATAAAAAAATATTATTTAAATATTAATAAATTTTTTTTTAATTTTAATTTATATAATATAAATATAAAAGGTTATATTAATATTTGTAATAATATGTGTGGTGTTTTTAAATGATTACCTAAAAATTTATCTTTAATTGATGCATTTATATTATGGATTGATCATTTAATTTATTGTTATTTAGGTGGTAAGAATTATAGTTATATATATGGTTATAATTGTATATGATCATTTCCTCCTTTAAGTAAAAAAAAATGTATTTATTTTTTATATAAATATATTTATTCTTATATTAATTGTTATAATTTACCAATAATCTTATTACCTAAATGTGCTAATATATGAATATTTTCTGTTTATAATTTTATTAATAAAAAACATGTTAATAATAATAAATATTTATTAGCTAAAAAAAAATTATATAATGTTTTTTATGGTAATATTTATTATAAAGGAGAAATAGAGGATATTTATATATCTTATTTTTTTAAAAAATATTTAGCTAATAAATTTAGTATTAAATTAATTATAAATGAAATAGAAAAATGATTATTACCTATGTATAATTATTTAATTGTTAATTTTATAAAAAAATATTAATTATATTTAATATGAATAATTTTAATTATTTAAATATTTATTTAGATAAGTTTAATTTGATAGAAGCTTCTGCTGGAACTGGAAAAACTAATTTTTTATCTTTATTATATTTACGTATTTTATTTGGTATAAATATTGAAAAAAAATTTTTGAATTTATCTTTGAATAATATTTTAGTTGTTACTTTTACTGATTTAGCAACTTTAGAAGTTAAAAATAGAATTTTATATAATTTTGATAAATTATATTTATCTTTATTAAATAATTATATTATAGATGATTATATTAAAGATATTTATATGTATGTAAAGAATATACCTAATATAATTAATTTATTTACTTATTATAAAAATAATATAGATTACATTTCTGTTTTTACTATACATAGTTTTTGTAAAAAAATTTTATTTACTTATTTTATAAATTCTGATATAAATTATTTTTCTAAATTAATAGATAATAGTAATGATTTATATTATGATATAGTAATATTGTTTTGACGTAAATATTTTTATAATTTACCATTAAATTTAAGTAAAATAATATTTTCATATTGAAAAAATCCTAAAGAATTATATAATTATATTTTTCCAATTTTAAATTTTATTGATTTTAAATTTAATTTTTATTATAATTTTAATTCAATAATTGATTGTTATAATAATATTATAGATTATATTATTTGTTTTAAAAAAATATGATTATTAAATAAAAATAATATATTAAAATATTTTAATAAAAAAAAATATATTTATTGATTAAATGTAATTAATAATTGATGTTTAGAAAATACTGTTGATTTTAATTTTCCTTATTGTATTCTAAAATTTAGATATAAATATTTGTTAAAAAAAAAGATATGTAATAATAATGTTAAAATATTTTTTTATATAGATAATTTAATTAATAAAATTAAAATTTTACGTAGTTTTATAATTATAAAATGTTTTAATTATATTAAAAATAAAATTTTTATTTTTAAAAAAAATAATAATTATATAAGTTTTGATGATTTAATAAAAAAAGTTAATTTTATTTTATTTAATAGTAATAGTAAATTATTTATTAATGTTATAAGAAATAATTTTCCTATATTTTTATTAGATGAATTTCAAGATACAGATATTTTACAATTTAATATTTTAAATAATATATATATAAAGAACAATTTAAATAATACTAAATTAATTTTATTGGGTGATCCTAAACAATCTATATATACTTTTAGAGGAGCTAATATTTTTAATTATATTAAAATTAAAAATAATATAAATTTTTTATATTTTTTAAATATAAATTGAAGGTCTTCTTATTATTTAGTTAAAAGTTTAAATTATTTATTTTGTAAAATTAATAATCCTTTTATTTATAATCATAATTTTTATACTCCAGTTAATGCTTCATATAAAAATAAATTATTATTAATATTAAAAAATAATAAAAAATTATCTAGTATGAATTTTTTTGTATTAAATAATATTAATAATTTAAATTATAAAAAAAAAATTGCTAAATTTTGTGCTATAAAAATATATAATATATTAAATTCTAATAATTATTTTTTATATAATTTGGATAAAGTAAAGAGAAAAATTTTACCATCTGATATTTCTATATTAGTTTATAAAAATAGTGAAGTTAAGATTATTTTTGATGTTTTTAAAAAGTTTTTTTTACCTATTAATTGTATTTTAGATAAAAGTAATGTATTTCATACTATTGAAGCTAAAGAAGTTTTTTTCGTTTTAAAGTCTATTATTAATCCTAATTCTAAAATTAATTTAAGAAATTCTTTATCTACTAGTATATTTAATTATGATTTAATTACTATAAATAATATTTTAAATAATGATTATTTATATATTAATTTAATAAATGAATTTTTAAATTACTATAAAATATTAAATAAAAATGGAATTTATTATTTATTATCTTTTTTATTAAAAAGTAAAATAAATTATAGTAATATTTTAACTTATGAAAATGATCAAAGAAATATTAATATTTTACATATTGCTGAGATATTAAATAAAAAATATTATACTATTAAAAATAGTTTTTTATTGTTAAATTGATTGAATAAAAAAATTTATAGTAGTAATAATATAAATAAGGAATACTATTTAAGATCTTTTTCATATAATAGTAATGGTATAAAAATTTCTACCATTCATAAATCTAAAGGATTACAATATAATATTGTATGAATTCCATTTTTAATTACATTGAATAAAAGCAAATATAATATATATCATAACCGTTCTAATAATAGAATTAATATAGATTTAAAAAAAATGTATAAATTTAATAATTTAATGAATGAAGAGTTATTTTCTGAAGAAATGAGATTATTATATGTAGCTATAACTAGATCAATTTATCAATGTAATATTGTTTTGTATGATATTGTTAATTATAAAAAAAAAAAGTTTTGTTTTAGTCCTTTAGGAAGATTAATAGGTAATAATAAAGAATTTGATTTTTTAAATATAAAAAAAAATATTAATTTTTTTTTAAATTTTAAATATATATATTATAAATTTATAAATTTGATTGATTTTTTAAAAATTAATAATTTTTTAATTTATAAATTAAAATTAAATAAAACTATTTCAAATAATTTTTTTAGTTATAAAAATTTAAATATTAAATATATATTTAATTATTCTAATATTGTTTTAAAAAAAAAAATAAAATTTAATTTTTTAAATAAAAGTTATATTAATAATGATAAATATAATTATTGAAATTTACCTAAAGGATTAAATATAGGATCTTTTTTTCATAAATTATTAGAAAAAATTAATTTTAATGATTTTTTTGAATATGATTTAATTTTAAATATTATGAGTAATTTTAATATAGAAAAAAAGTGATTTTATATAATTAAAAATTTTTTATTTAATATATTAAATGTTAATTTAAAACCTTTAAATATTAATTTGATTAATATAAATAAAAATAATATAATAAAAGAGTTTGAATTTTTTTTATATATTGTTAAAAAATTTAATATTACTAAGTTTAATAATATTATAAAAAAATATGAAAAAAATTGTTATTTATATAATGATTTATTTAATAAAAATGATTTTATTGGATTTTTAAATGGTATTATAGATTTAATATTTGTTTATAATAACAAATATTATATAGTTGATTATAAATCTAATTGATTAGGTAATGATTATATTTTTTATAAAAAAAAATATATATACAAAGATATATTATATAATAAATATTATATACAATATTATATTTATTCTTTAGCACTAAATAATTATTTAAAATTAAATTTATTAAATTATAATTATAATATACATTTTGGTGGAATATATTATATATATATAAGAGGATTAAATATTAATGTTGATTTAAATTCATATACTGGTATTTTTTATATAAAACCAAGTATTAATTTGATTAATGAATTAAATTATTTTTTTTTAAATTAATTTTATTATATGTGTAGTAAAATAGAAAAAATTTTTTTAATATTTTATAAAAAAAAAGAAGCTAAATTATTAGATATATATTTTTCTAAGTTATTTAAGAATAAAAATATTTTTGAATCAGATGTTTGTATGTTGTTTGCTTTTTTATTAAGTATTTCTAGAAGATTAGGTCATATTTGTATTCCTATAAATAGAATATTAAGTAAAGATTTTTTTTCTTATAATATATATATTTTTTTAAATTATTTTTTTAGTAGTTATATAAATATAAATGATTCTATAAATATTTTATTTAAAAATAAAATTATAAGTTTTTATTTTAATAATTATAAAACACCTTTTATTTTATATTATAATTGTATTTATTTTTATAAATTTTGATTTTATGAAAATAAAGTAGTTAGTTTTTTAAAAATTAATTTAATAAAACAATATAAATTTAATAGAAAAGAAATTTTGAATATTTTATTTTTTTTAAAAAAATTTAATTTAGATATTTATCATAAATTATCTATATTAAATGTTATTTATAATAAAATTTCTATTATTTCAGGAAAACCTGGTACAGGTAAAACTACTTTAATATCTAAATTAATTATTATATTATATAAATTGTTTAAATTTAATAGTAGAAATTCTATTGTAATAGTTTCTTATACTGGTAAATCATCTTCTAATATAACTTATAGTTTAAAAAAAAATTATAGTTTATTAAATATTAGTAAATCAATTATTGATATTTTACCTAATAAAGTTATTACTATACATAAGTTTTTAAAATTAAATTATAATAAAAAAGAAAGTAATATTAAAGATAATATTTTATTGGATTTTAATATATTAATAGTAGATGAATTTTCAATGATAGATTTACCAATGTTATATTATATGTTTTCAATTATAAAAAATAATTTTTTAAAAATAGTTTTTTTAGGTGATAGTAATCAAATAGGTCCTATAGATACTTTTTCTATTTTTAATGAAATTTGTAGTTATAATTTTTCTTTGTTTTCTAATAAAAATATTGTTTTATTTTTATTAAAATATAATTTTAATTTTTTAAAATATAATATTAATATTAATAATTTAAATAATAATGTATTATTTTTAATTAAAAATTATCGTTTTGGTAAAAATTTATTTTTAAATAATTTTTTTAATTTAATAATTTTAGGTAAATATAATGAAATAGAAAAATTTATATATAAAAATAATTTTAAATTTAATTTTAATTTTTATGATTCTAATATATATAATTATAATTTTTTTTTAGATCTTTGTGTTAAAGAATATAAATATTATATTGATATAATAAATAATGATTTTAATTTTAATAATTTTTTTTTAAATTTTAATAAATTTCAAATAATTTCTATTTTTAAAGTAAAATATTTTGGGATTAATTATTTAAATGAGTATGTTAACAATTTTTTTTTAAATAATTTAATTGATAAAAAGATTATAAAATATAATAATATTTTTTATTATAATGGATTACCTATAATTTTTACTAAAAATGATGATGATTTAAATTTATTTAATGGAGATATTGGTTTTATTAATATTAATGATAGTACAATTAAAGTTTTTATTTCAGATAAAAAAAATAATTTTCGAACAATATATTTAAATGATTATTTATTTTGAGATTATACATGATCTATTACTGTTCATAAATCACAAGGTTCTGAATATGATCATGTTTTATTAGTTATACCTAATTATTTTACTAATTTATTAAATAAAGAATTAATTTATACTGGTTTAACTCGTGCTAAAACTAAAATTAGTGTTTATTCAGATTTAGATATATTTTTAAATAGTATAAAAAAAAATAATATAAAATATAATAATTTTATAAATAAATTTTTATAAAAATATATATATTTATATTATTAATAAAATAGATATAAATTTAAAATTTATTCAATTTATTTTTTTATTTTTTTTTATTTTTATTTCACAATTTTTTATTATTTTTAATATTTTATATATTCGTATATATTTATATTTTAATATTTTTTTTTTTAAATATTTAAATAATATATTTAGTATTATAATTTCATTATTTTTATTTTTTTTAAAATTATTTAATGTTTTTATTATTTTAAAAATATTTTTTTTATTTATATAATTAATTAAATTTTTAATATTTTTTATATTTATATATTTATTTTTAAATGTTTTATTTAAATTATTATTTTTTAAATTACATTCAATATATATATTATATTTATTAATTTTTTTATATTTTATATTTATTTTTTTTTGTTCATAATTATATAATATAATTATATAATTATTATTTATTTTTTTTTTTAATATTTTATTATATAAATATTTATTTATTATTTTTTTAATATTTTTTATTTTTTCAATTATATTTATAATTATTAATTTTTTATTTATAAATATATTTTCATTAATTAATAAATTTAATAAATTATTTCAATTATATTTTTTGTCTATTATTATATTTAAAATATTTATTTTTTTTATAAGTAATATTATATATTTTTTTATTTTTTTTTTTATATATTGTTTGTTTATATAATTATTTCCTATTATATTAAATATATGATATTTTTTAAAAAAATTTATATTTATAAATTTATTATATATAATTTTTTTCATTTATATTATAAAATTAATAATTTTATTTTTTATATATATAATTTTATTAATTTTTTTTTTTTTTAAATTTTTATAAAGTATGTTTTCTTTTATTATTTTTTTTATTATTTTAATTTTATTATATGTATTTTTAATATTTATAATTTTTTTTGTTTTTCCATTAATTTGTAATGCTATTTTAATTTTTAATTTAATATTTAAATATTTTTTATTTACTTTAGGTCAATTTGATTTGTCTATTATATTTTTATTTTTTAGTATTTTTCATAAATAAAATGTTATATGAGGTGCAAATGGATATAGTAATATTAAAATTTTATTTATACATTTTTTAATTATTTTTAAGTCTTTACTATTATCAATTTTATTTGATTTGATAAAATTAAAAAATGTCATTATTTTTGATATTGATATATTAAAATTATTTTTATAATTCATATCATAATTAATATATTCTATTGTTTTGTTTAAATTGAAATTAATTATTTTATGTTTTTTTTTATTTATTTTATTTTTGTATTTAATTTTTTTTATATTTTTTATTTTAAAAATAAAATTTCATAATTTATTTAAAAATCTATAACATCCTATTATATTTTTTTCATTTCAATTTAAATTTTTTTCTATAGGTGATGAAAATATTATAAATAATCTTAATGTATCAGATCCATATTTTTTTATAAAATAATCAGGGTTTACTCCGTTATTTTTTGATTTTGACATTTTATTTTTACCTGCATATATTAATTCTATATTTGTATTTTTTTTATAATATTTTATTTTATTATTTTTTTTTATTTTTTTTACTTTATAAAAAGGAATTCATATTTTTTTTTTATTTTTTATATAATAATATGTATTTGATAGTACTAATCCTTGACATATTAATTTTTTTACAGGTTCATTTGTTTTTAATAATTTTATATTTTTTAAAAATTTATGTATAAATCTAAAATATATTAGATGCATTGTTGCATGTTCTATTCCTCCTATATATGTGTCTACGGGTAATCAATAATTAGCTTTTTTTATATTAAATATATTTTTTTTATAATTTGGAGATACATATCTTGTGTAATATCAAGACGATTCTATAAATGTATCACAAGTATCTGTTTCTCTATAAGCTTTTTTATTTTTAAATTTAGTTAATTTTCATAATTTATTATTTTTTAAATAATTAAAATAAAATTTATTTTTTTTTATATTTGGTAATTTTATTGGTAAATCATTAATATTGACAGTTTTATATATTTTATTATTTATTTTTATTATTGGTATAGGGACACCTCAGTATCTTTGTCTAGATATTACTCAATCTTTTAAACTAAAATGTATTTTTCTTTTAATAATTTTTTTTTTTATTAATTTTTTTAAAATATTATATATTTTATTTTTTTTAATTACTATATTATTATTATTATTTTTAATATCTAAAATATTATATTTTTTGTAATATAAATTTGATATTAATAAAATATCTGTATTATATAATTCTTCAGTAAAATTAGTAATTATTATAGGTAATTTATTTTCATTTATTGGATTTTTTACATATAAATTTGTGTTTACTCATATATAATTATTTTTATTTATGTTTTTTTTATTTAGTTTATTAAATTTTTTTATTATATTTAAATTTTTTATATAATTTACTATTTTGTTTTTTATAGATATTGATATATATGAAGAATTTATTAAAATTTTTATATTTGGTACAAATATTTTAATTTTTTTTTTTATTTTATATATAAAAAAAATTATTTCTATTCCTTTATTTTTTCCTATTCATTTTTTTTGCATTTGTAAAACTTTTTTAGGTCATTTTTTTAATTTATCTAAGTTATTATTTAGTTTATTTGCGTATTTTGTAATTTTTAAAAATCATTGTGAAATATTTTTATATTCAATTTTAGAATTACATCTTCAACATTTATTATTTATTACTTGTTCATTTGCTAATACTGTTTTGTCTTTTGGACATCAATTTACTATATCTTTTTTTTTATATAATAATTTTTTATTAAATAATTTTATTAATAATCATTGTTCTCATTTATAATATTTTTCCTTGCATGTGTTTATTTCTCTATCTCAATCATAACTTATTCCTATTTTTTTTAATTGTTTTTTCATTTTTTTAATATTTTTTTTTATTCATATTTTTGGAGATAATTTATGTTTTATAGCTGCATTTTCAGCTGGTAAACCAAAAGAGTCTCACCCGATTGGGTGTAGTACATTTTTTTTTTTTAATCTTTGATATCTTGATATTATATCTCCTATTGTGTAATTTCTTACATGACCTATATGTAGATTTCCAGATGGATATGGAATCATACATAAACAGTAATATTTTTTTTTTTTTATATTATATTTTGTTTTAAATATATTATATTTTTTTCAATATTTTTGTACTAATTTTTCTAGTTTTTTATGATTATATATTTTCATTGTCTTTATTTTTATATGAAATTCTATTTTTAAAAATATTAAATTGTTTAAATTTATAGAAATAATATTTTATATAATTTATTATTTTATTTGTATATGTATAAATATTATTATTATTAATATTATTATTTTTATTTTTATTTTCAATCAATAATATATTATTTTTATTATTATATATATTTAAATTAGTATTTTTTTTAATTAAATTATTATTTTTTTTTTTAATAAATTTTATTATATAATAATTTGTTATTTTTATATTTTTATTGGGTATAATTAATATTTTTATTTTATTTTCATATTTTTTTCTAATTTTGTATATATTTTTTTTTTTTTTTGTTATTAAATAATTAAATATTTTTATAGATACTATTATATGTATTTCTTTTGTTTTTTTTTTATATATTTTTTCTTCTATTAATCTTAATATTGATAATGATAATGATTCTATATTTCTAATATTTCCTGATCCTTCACATTTTGAACATACATAATAACTTGATTCTTTTAAAGATGTATTTATTCTTTGTCTAGACATTTCTAATAAGCCAAATTTTGATATATGTCCTATATTAATTTTAGCTTTATCATATTTTAAATATTTTTTAAATTTTTTTTCTACTATTTTTTTATTTTCTTTATTAGACATATCTATTAAATCAATTACTATTAATCCACCAATATTTCTTATTCTCAATTGTCTAGCTATTTCTTTTATAGCTTTTATATTTGTATTTAAAGCTGTTGATTCTATATTATTTTGTTTTTTGTATTTTGCTGAATTTATATCTATTGTTGTTATAGCTTCAGTTATATCTATTATTATAGATATTCCAGATTTTAATGTTATTTTTCTTTTGTATGCTAGTTCTATTTGTTTTTCTATATTGTAATAACTAAATAATGGTATTTTTTTTTTATATAATTTTATTTTTTTTATAAAATTATTTTTTTTTATGTTTTTTATTTTTTTTATTATTTTTTTTAAAATTTTTTTATTATCAATTATTATTTCTTTTATATTTTCATTTAAATAATCTCTTAATGTTCTTGTTATTATATTATTTTCTCTTCATAACAAAAATGGAGCATTTTTTTTATTTGATTTGTCTTTAATTTTTTTTCATTTTTTTATACTTGAATTTAATTCATATTTTATTGTTTCTAATGTTTTATTTGCACAATTTGTACGTATTATTAATCCAATTTTTTTTGATATATTTAATTTTTGTAATATTAATTTTATTTTTTTTTTTTCTTCTCCTAGTATTTTTTTTGATATTCCAATTAATTTTGGATTATTAGGCATTAATATTATGTTACTTTTTATTATAGATATAAAAGTAGTTAATGATGCTCCTTTTTTATTTCTTTCTTCTCTATTTATTTGTACTATTAATTCTTGTCCTTTATATAATTTATTTATTAAATATTCTTTATGTATTTCTTTAAATGGTAAAAAACCATGTTTTTTTTCTCCATAGTTTATAAATACTGCGTCTAAACTAGGTTCTATTCTTGATATTTTACCTTTATATATATTTAATCTTTTTTTTATACATTTTTTATTTTCTATAGTTAAATTGTACAATTTTTTTTTTTTTATTATTGCTATTCGTAATTCTTCTTTTTCTGTAGCATTTATTAAAATTTTTTTCATTATAATTCTCGTTTTTATATATTTAATTTTTATAAAATTATTTATAATATTAAAATGAATAATTTTTTTTTTAAATTTTATTAAAATTAATATAAATAACGTTAATCAACGTATAGATAATTTTTTATTTAAATTAATTAAAAGTTTACCAAAAACTAAAATATATTCTTTATTACGTAAAGGAAATATTAGGGTTAATAAAAAACGTGTTTCGTATAAATATAAATTAAAAATTAATGATATTATACGTATTCCTTTAGTAAATATTAGGAAAAAAAAACAATATATTGATAAATATATCATAAAAAAATTTCAAAAATATATTATTTATGAAGATAATTATTTAATAGCTATTAATAAACCCAATGGTATATCTGTTCATAGTGGTAGTAATATAAAACTAAATATTATTGATATATATAGATATATGAAAAAGATAGATACTAATTATTTAGAACTTGTTCATAGAATAGATAAAGATACTTCAGGAATATTATTATTAGCAAAAAATAAAAATATATTATGTAAATTACATAATGATTTTAAAAATAGAAAAATAAAAAAAGAATATATAAGTTTAGTTCATGGTTATTTTAGTAAAAAATATTGTAAAGTTGAAAATTATATATATAAAAATAAATTTAATAAATTTATATTTTTTAATATTAATAAAGGAAAATTTTCTAAAACATTATTTAGTATTAATAAATATTTTAAAAAATATACTTTATTAAGTATAAAACCTATAACTGGTAGAAATCATCAAATAAGATTACATATAAGTAGTTTAGGTTATAATATTGTAGGTGATAAAAAATATGGTAACAAATATTTAGATAAATTATTTTTTTATAAATTTAAAATTATAAGATTATTTTTACATTCATATAAATTGTTATTTATTCATCCTTATTATAATAAAAAAATGTATTTATATGCTAAATTAGATAATAATTTTATTTTTATATTAAATAATTTATTTTAATTTTTTTTTTATTAAGGTATATATATGGCTGTTCAAAAAAGTAAAAAAACTAGATCTAAAAGAGGAAGTCGTAGATCACATGATAAATTATCTTTACCTGTTATTTTTATAGATAAAGATAATAATGAAATAAGTTTATATCATCATATAAGTAAAAATTATTTTTATAAAGGTAATAAATTAAAAATAAAATAATATAAATTTAAAATTTATATAAAATTGTTTATATATAATTTTTTTTTTATATAATGTATTATATATGATTAATAGTTTAAATTTTTTTTTAAAAGGTTATTTAAATATGTCAAATATAGAAGATCGTATTAAAAAAATTATTAGTGATCAGTTAAATGTTAAATTAGAAGAAATAGAAAATAATAAATTTTTTATTAATGATTTAGGAGCTGATTCATTAGATGTTATTGAATTAATTATGGCTTTAGAAGAAGAATTTGATTTAGAAATTTCAGACGAAAAAGCTGAAAAAATAGATACTGTACAATCAGCTATAGATTGTATAAAATCTTTACAATCTAAATCTAAAGATTAATTATTTTATTTATTTTAAAATTTAAACATAATAAAGAACATATATATGTTGTTATACTTATAAATAATATTATAAATAGTTTTATTAGTCTGAATTTAATGTTCAGATTAATAAAATTATATGTTAATTTTGGTATTATAATTTTTAATATTATTGACATTAGAATATTTGATATAAATATTTTTATAAAAAAATTTGTTCATTTTTTATGAAATTTTAATATATTATTTTTTTTAAGTTGAATAAATAATACTATATTATTAATATAAGATGATATACTGATTGATAATGCTAAACCAGTATGTTTAAGAAATTTTATTGTTATTAAATTAATTAATTGTGTTGTTATTAATGTTATTAAAGCTAAATTTATTGGTGTTTGTTTATTATTTTTAGTATATATACATGGTGTTAATATTCTTGAAAATATTAATCCTATTAATCCTATAGAGAAAGCAATTAATGTTTTTGATGTCATTATTACATCTAGATTACTAAATTTTCCATATTTAAATATTGTTATTACTATTGTTTTAGATAAAAATATTACTATTACAGATATAGGAGTACTAAATAATATTGTTATTTTTAAATATTTATTAATTAATTTACTATATTTTTTATTATCTATGTTACTAGTTGTAGTAGATAATTTTGATAATAATATAGTACCTATAGTATTTCCTAGTATACCTAATGGGAATTCAATTAATCTATCTGCATAATATATTCATGATATAGATCCATCTTTTAAATAAGATAATATATTATTATTTAAAATTTGAGATATTTGATATATAAACATACTTATACTTATAGGTATTATATTTATAAATACTTTTAATATTCCTTCATTATATATATTAAATTTATTGAATAATATTTTTATTGGTATATTTTTTAATATTATTTTTTGAAATATTAATTGAAATATACCTGCAAATATTATAGATCATGATAAACATAAAATTGGTATATCAAAATATTTATTTAAAAACAAACTAAAAAATATTATTGTTATATTTAATATAATAGGACTAAAAGTAGGTAAAAAATATAAATTTCATATATTTAATATAGATGATAAATATGTTGTTAAAGATATTAAAATTATATAAGGAAAAGTTATTTTTAATATTTTATTTATTAAATTTAATTTAAGTTTATCATTTATAAATCCAGGAGATGTTAAAAATATAATATTTTTTGAGTAAATTATACCTATAATACTTATTATTAATAGTATTAAAAATAATATGAAATATATTGAAGATATGAATTCTTTTATTTTTTTTTTATCTTTATTTTTTTTATATTCTCCTAATATAGGTATAATTACATATGAAAAAGCTCCTTCAGCAAATATTTTTCTTAACATATTAGATAATTTAAAAGCTGTATAAAAACAATCAGTTTGAAAGTTTATACCAAATATATTTGCTATTAATATATCTCTTATAAAACTTATAATTTTTGAAACTAAACTTAGTATACTTATTTTAATAATATTTAGTAACATTTTTATATTTTTTTTTATTATAATTATTAATAATAATATTATTATAGTATGAATTTTGAATATTTTATTATATATATAAATATATATTTTATTTTTTATTAAAATAATTAATTTTGTTTTTTATATATTTTATTATATATTTTATACCTATTATTCTTGAAAAAATAATATTTTTAATTATTTTTTTTTTTATTAATTTTTTTAAATCAAATTTAAATATTTTTGTTATTTTTTTATTATTATATATAGAAATTAATATAGTTAAAAAACCTTTAATTATAGATGAATTGCTATCTGCATTAAATATTAATTTATTTTTTTTTTTATATATTTTAATTCATACATTACTTTGACATCCATATATTATATATTTTTTTTTTCTTATATTTTTTCTTTTTATTGGTAATATTTTACCTAGTTCAATTAAATATATTAATTTTTCTTCTTGTTTTTTTAATATATTTAAATTTTTAAATATTTTTTTTATATTTGGTAAATTATACATTTATTATTTTAATATATTTATTATTTTTTTTAATTTATATATAAAAGTATTTATATCTTTTTTAGATGTATACATTGCTATAGATATTCTACATACTCCTGATATATTTAAAAATTTTATTATAGGTATAGCACATTGATTACCTGTTCTTATAAATATTCCATGTTGGTTTAATAACATACCTATATCATAGCAATGATAATTTTTTATATTAAATGAAATTATACTATTTTGTTTATTATTTAATCCATATATTTTAATATTTTTTATTTTTTTAAGTTTATTTAATGTATATTGTATTATTTTTTTTTCATAATTTATTATATATTTTATGTTTATATTATTTATATAATCTATTGCATGATATAAACCAATAATTGATTCTATATTAGGTGTTCCAGATTCAAATTTTCAAGGAGCATTTATAAATTGTATATTTTTAATATTATTATTATATATATTAATATTAGATATTATACCTCCTCCACTTTTTCATAATAATAAATTATCTATTTTATTTTTTTTCCCATATATTATACCTGTTCCAGTTGGAGAATACATTTTATGAGATGAAAATAAATAAAAATCACATTTTATTTTTTGAACATCTATTTTTTTATGTGATATAGCTTGGCATCCATCTATTATAGTAATAATATTATAATTTTTTGCTATTTCTATTATTTTTTTAATAGGATTTGTTAGTCCTAATACATTTGATATATGAGATATTGAAATTATTTTTGTATTTTTATCTATGATTTTTTTTAAATGATTAATATCTAATATACCTTCTTTATTTATTTTTAATATTTTTATTTCATAATTCATTTCTTTTGATAATAAAAATCATGGTGTTATATTTGAATGATGTTCTATAATTGAAATTATTATATTATTTTTTTTAGAAATATATTTTTTTGATAAACTATAAGATAAAAAATTTATTGATTCTGTAGTATTATTTGTAAATATTATTTCTTCTGGAGATTTTGCGTTAATAAATTTTGATATTTTAATTCTTGTTTCTTCAATTTTATTAGAATTTATATTACTTAATGTATGTATACTTCTATTTACAGAAGAATAATAATTTTTATATAATTTAGTTTGATTTTTAATTACTATTTTAGGTTTTTGTGAAGTAGATGCATTGTCTAAATATATTATTTTTTTTCCATTTATTTTTTTTTTTAGTATTGGGAAATCTAATCTTATTTTTTTTATATTGTAATTCATTTTATTTTTTTTTATATATTATTTTATATATTTTATTATATATGTATTTATATTTTTTATTTTTAAATTTTTCTTTAATAAATATTATGTAAATTATTTTTTTTATATCATTATTATTTAATCCTCTACTTAATAAATAAAATATTATTTTTTTATCTATATTATTTGTTGTTACTTTATGAATACATTTGCTTTTTTTATTTAAAATATTTAATTGAGGTCTATTATATAATAAAAATGGATTATTTAAACATAAATTATTATTTATTAATGTAGCTTTTGATTTATCTGCGTTTTTTTTAATTTTTATTATTTCAATAGATTTATTTATTCCTTTAGATAAAATTATATTTTTATATTTTTGATAACTTTTAGAATTTTTATAATTATGTATTATTTTTGTTTTAAAATAATAATATTTTTTTTTTTTAATTATTGATATTTTTTTTATATTACATTTTGTTTTTTTATATAAATATATTTTGTTTTTTGAATTTATTTTTTTTGAATTTATAATAAATATATTTTTATAAAATTTAGAATTTTTTTTTATTATTGTATCTTCTTTATTTATAAAATTAGATTTATTATTTAAATTTATTATTTGAATATAATTTAATTTTGTATTTTTATTTATTATTAATTTTTTTTTTATATTTATAAATTTTATATTTTTTTTATTTATGCAATATTGTTCTTCAATAATATTTAAATTACTATTTTTTTTAATATTTATATATATATAAAATATTTTTTTTTTATTTTTATTTATTTTTCTATTATAAATATATATTATATGTATTGGTAAATTTATATTTTTTTTAAATATTGATATATATATTTTTTTTTTAATTATATTTTTTTTTTTATTTTCTATTTTTTGTTTATTAATGTATATTATTTTATTTATATTTTTTGTTAAATGTATTATTTCATTATTTAAAATAAAAATTTTATTTGATTTTATTTTTATTAAATATTTTAATAAATTTTTCATAACCTTTTTTTTCTATTATATTAATAATATTATTATTTTTAAGTTTTATTAATTTACCTTTATTTAATAAATAAATAAAATTAGTTTTTATTTTTTTTATTATTTTAAGATTATGTGTTATTATTAAAAAAGATATATTTTTTTTTAATTTATTTATTATTTTTAATATTAATTTTAAACTATCTATATCTAATCCAGAATCTATTTCATCTAAAATTGCTATTTTTGGTTTTAATAATAATATTTGTAGAATATCATTTTTTTTTTTTTCTCCTCCTGAAAAATTTTCATTTAATGATCTATTTAATATTTTTTTTGAAAGATTTATTATTTTAATTTTTTTATATATTTTTTTCTTTATTTCTATTAAATTTAATTTTTTTTTTTTTTGATATTTACGTATTGAATTTATAGATTGTTTTAAAAAAAATTCATTATTTAAACCTGGTATTTCTATAGAATTTTGAAAAGATATAAATAATCCTTCTTTTGCTCTTTCATCAACTGAAAGATTATTTATATTTTTATTATTTAATTTTACTTTACCTTCAGTTATTTTATATTTTTTTTGACCTGCAAGTGCTAAAGATATAGTACTTTTTCCTGAACCATTAGCTCCTATTAATATATGTATTTCATTTTTTTTTATTTTTAAATTTAAATTTTTTATTATTTTTTTATTATTTATTTTAATATTTGTATTTTTTATATTTAATATACACATATATATATTTGTATAATTTAATTATGATTAAATAAATTATTTTGTAATTCTAATGAATATTCCATTGGTAACATATCTAATATTTTTTTACTAAAAATATTTAGTATTATATGTATAGCTTTTTTTTTATTTATTCCTCTTTGTAATAAAAAAAATATTTGTTTTTCTTTTATATATGAAGAAAAAGCTTCATGTTCAATTTTTGATGATTTATTTTTTGATATTATATTTGGTATAGTATAAGTAGAACTATTTTTTCCTATTATTAATGAATCACATTGAGTGAAATTTTTTGATTTAATTGAATTTTTATTTATTTTTACTATACTTCTATGTGTATTTCTACTATTATCTTGAGCTATACTTTTTGCTATTATAACAGATTTTGTTTTTTTTCCTATATGTATCATTTTTGTTCCAGTATCAGCTTGTTGATAAAATTTTGTTAGTGATAATGAGTAAAAATTACTTTTAGATTTATCTCCAAGTAATATAGAACTTGGATATTTTCATGTTATATTTGCTCCTTTTTCTATTTGTATTCAAGAAATTTTACTTTTTTTACCTTTACATAAAGCTCTTTTTGTAACTATATTGTATATTCCTCCTTTATTATTTTTATTTCCAGAAAATCAATTTTGTATTGTAGAATATTTTATTTCTGAATTTTCATAAATTATTATTTCTACTACTGCAGCATGTAGTTGATTTATTTTTCTTTCAGGAGCAGAACATCCTTCCATATAATTTAAATAACTATTTTTTTTTAAAATTATTAATGTTCTTTCAAATTGTCCTATATATTTATTATTTATTCTAAAATATGATGATAAATTTATAGGACATATAGTATTTTTAGGTATATATATAAATGTACCATCTGATAGTACAGAACAATTTAATGCTGAAAAAAAATTATCATTTATAGGAACTACTTTACATATATATTTTTTTACTAATTTTGGGTATTTTTTTATTGCTTCTTTTATTGAACAAAATATAATTCCTAATTTTAATAATTTTTTTTTATATGTAGTTTTTACAGATACTGAATCAAATACAGCATCTATAGCTGTATCATTTTTTTTTTTTTTATTATTTAAATCTATTCCTATTTTATTAAATGTTTTTTTAATTTCTTTTTTTATTTTTTTATTTTTTTTAGGTGCTGAATAATAAATATAATTATTATAATTAATTTTTTTATATTTTCCATTAAATCATTTTGGTTCTTTCATTTTTTTTCATATAAAAAATGCTTTTAATCTTAATTTAAGCATTCAATATGGTTCATTTCTTTTTTTTGATATATTAATAATTGTATTTTTATTTATACCTTTTTTTATTTTGTCATTTTTAATTTTAGTTATAAATCCTAATTTATATTTATTTTCTTTTTTTTTAGTCATTTTATTATTATTATTTATATTAAATCTTTGCATTCTTTATTTAATTTAATTTTATTTATATTACTTAAAGTAGTTTTAGCTATATTTAATAATGAATTTTTTGTTAAAAAAGCTTGATGAGATGTTATAAGTACATTATTATATGACAATAATAAATTTAATTTATCGTCTTTAATTATAGAATTTGATTTGTTTTTAAAAAAATATTTTTTTTCATTTTCATATACATCTAATCCTAATGATCCTATTTTTTTTTTTTTTATATAATATATTATATCTTTAGTATTTATTAATTCTCCTCTACTTGTATTTATTATCATTACATTATTTTTCATTTTTTCTATAGATTTTTTATTTATCATATAATGATTAGATTTTGTATATGGACAATGTAAACTTATTATATCTGAATTTTTATATATGTTATTTAAAGATGTATATTTAGCTTTATATTTTTTTATTTCTTTAGATATAATAATATCGTATGCTAATATTTTTACATTAAAGTTTTGAAGCATTTTTATTAATAACATACCTATTTTTCCGGTTCCTATTATACCTATTGTTTTATTACTTAAATTACATCCTACTAAATTTTCTAAAGAAAAATTTTTATTTTTAGTATTTTGATATGATAAATATATTTTTCTATTTAAATTTATAATCATTCCTAATGTATATTCAGCAATTGATTCTGGTGAATATGATTTTACATTTATAACTTTTATTCCTAATTTTTTAGTAATTTCTAAATTCACATTATTGAATCCTGCACATCTTAATGCTATTGTTTTTATATTAAATTTTTTTAATTTATTTAAAGTATTTTCTTTTGTTAAATCATCATTAACAAATATACATATATGATCGTAATTTTTAACTTTGTTGATATTATTTTCATTCAATGATTCTTTTATATATTTTATATTAAATAAATATTTTTTATTTACTAAATTAAAATATTTAATTTCATAATTTTTAGAACTAAAAAAAATTATATTATTCATAATATTTATTCCTTTATATATTTTTAAATTAATTTGTTTTATTATTTATATATGTTAATATAAATAATATTATATTATTATTAATATAATATATTTATTGATATTTATTAATATAATATTTTATTTTTATTTTAAATAAATTTTTAATATTATTAAACAGTTTTTATGTTTATAATTTCTTTTGATTTTGGTATGAAAAATATAGGTGTAGCTATAGGACAATTTTATACTAAAACTGCTAATCCTTTAATATCATTAAATGCTAAATGTGGAATTCCTGTTAATTGAATGGACATAAAAAAAATATTAGATACATGATTAATAAAAAAAGTTGTTATAGGATATCCTTATTATTATCTTAATAAAGATAATAAAGATAATAAAGATAATAAAGGTAATAAATGTAAATTAATAACTTTGTATATAAAAAATTTTGCTAATTTATTAATTAATAAATTTAATTTAGAAGTTTTTTTTTCAGATGAAAGATTTACTTCATGTGCAGCTAGAAATTTTATATACAACAATTTTGATTTATATAATTCATTTTATTCTAATTGTAATATACATACTATATCTGCTGTTTTGATTTTAGAAAGGTGGTTAAAATTGAATTGTTAATTATTATTTGTATTTTTAAATTTTCTTATATTAAATAATAAGTTATTTATATCATTTGGTAATGGGGAATTTATAACTATTTTTTTTTTACTTATTGGATGTTTAAATATTAATGTTGAAGCATGTAATGCTTGTCTTTTAAAATTTTTTATTTTTTTGTATAATTTTTTATCTATATTTTTTGAAATTATATTTTTTTTTGTATATATTTTTTCTCCAATAATTGGAAAATTTATATAGTTCATATGTAATCTTATTTGATGTGTTCTTCCAGTATCTAATTTTATTTCAATAAATGTAAAATAATTAAATTTTTCAATTATTTTAAAATAAGTTAATGATTTTTTTCCTTTTTTATTTATACTCATAATAGTTCTTTTATGTTTATTTCTTGATATATTTGTTTTTATTTTTCCTGATTTTTTTATTTTTCCTATAACTATAGCTTTATATATTCTTATTATTTTTTTTTTTTTTATTTTATCAACTAAAATATTATATATTTTTTTATTTTTTGCTATTATCATTAATCCTGTTGTATTTTTATCCAATCTATGTACTATACCACATCTAGGTATTTTTTTTTCTATATTAGGATAGCAATATGCTAATTTATTTATTAATGTATCATTTTTATGCCCAGCTCCTGGGTGTACTATAATATTATTTTTTTTATTTATTATAATTATATATTTATCTTCATATATTTTATTTAAAGGTATTTTTTTATTTTTTTGTATATATTTTTTTTTTATATATATATATATTAATATTTCGTCTCCTATATTTATTTTTTTATTTTGTTTTTTTACTATTTTTTTATTAATAAAAACTCTTTTTTTTTTAATTATATTTTTAATTTTATTTCTTGAATAATTAATTTTTTTAGATAAAAAAATATCTATTCTTTCTTTATTTTTATCACTAATTATTTTAAATATTTTTTTTTTCATATATATAATTTATATATATTTATATATATATTATTATTTTCCAATGCAAAATTTTGAAAATATTTCTTTTATTATATTATTAGATTTAAATTTATCTTTTCCTAATATTTTATTTAACATGTTTTGATTTTTTACTAAATATTGATATATTATATCTAAATTTATATTTTTGTTTATATTATAATATTTTATATAATTTATTATTTTTTTTATATTTTTTAAATTTTTTTTAATTAATATTTTTTGTTTATATTGAATTATAAAATAATTTTTTTTTTTAAATTTATTTATTCTTTCTTTAATAATTTTTTTTAATTCTTTTATTCCATAATTTTTTTTAACAGACATATTAATAATATTAAATTTTTTTTTGTTTATTATTTTTTTTTTTTCTTTTGTTAAATCTATTTTGTTTCTTATTAATATATTTATTTTATTATGTTTGTTTTTTTTTATTTTGTCTAATATTTTTTTTTTATATTTTTTTATTATTTTTTTTATTGAATATTTTTTTGAGTTATTTAAATAAATTATAA
Source organism: Candidatus Stammera capleta (assembly GCA_036689295.1). Lineage (GTDB taxonomy): Bacteria > Pseudomonadota > Gammaproteobacteria > Enterobacterales > Enterobacteriaceae > Stammera > Stammera capleta_AR. Next base: position 170,817 of record CP144785.1, on the reverse strand, counting down.
TTTTTGATTTTTTTATTTCTTTTCATGTTTTTTTTATTCCTATTTTTTCTATTTTATTTTTTGTTTTATGTATACCAGCTGTATCTATTATTTCTATATCTATATTATTTATATTTAAATATTCTTTTATTATATCTCTTGTTGTACCAGATATGTTTGTTACTATAGATGTTTGTTTAGATGTTAATTTATTCATTAAACTTGATTTTCCTACATTTGGTGGTCCTATGATTATTATTTTTATTTTTTTTTTAAAATATATATCGTTTTTAGTTTTTTTATATATATAATTTATTTTTTTATAAATATATAAGATTTTTTTTTTTATATATTTTATTGTTTTTATATTTATATTTTTTTCTGAAAAACTAATTTCTTTTTCTATTATTATTAAAATTTTTTTAATTATATAAATTATTTTTTTTATTTTTTTAGATAATATTCCTTTAAAAGATTTTGTTGCTGAAAATATTTCTTCTTCTGATTGTGCATATATTATATTTTTTATAGATTCAGCTTGTATTAAATCTATTTTATTGTTTATAAATGCTCTTTCTGTAAATTCTCCTGGATTTGCTATTCTTATATTTTTATTTTTTAAATTAATTATTGATTTTATTATTAATTCTATAACTTTTTGTCCTCCATGACTATGTATTTCTAATACATCTTCTCCAGTAAATGAATTTGGTTTTTTAAAAAATATTGATATTACATAATCTATTATTTTTTTTTTTTTATTTTTAATTGGTAAATATTCTGCATATCTATTTTTAGTTATTTTTCCAAGCATGATTTTTGATATATTTTTACATTCATTTCCTGATATTCTTATTATACCTATACCTCCGTTTCCTATTGGCGTTGATTGAGCTAGTATTGTTTTATTATTATATTTCATTTTTTTTATTTATATTTTTTTCAATTATTATTTGTTGTATTGATGTAAAAAAATTATTAAATATATAATATATTAATAAACCACTTGGAAAATATAAAGAAAATATTCCAAATATTATAGGAGTTAATTTATTTAAATTATTGTAATTTTCATCTTTTTTTTCATATATATAAATTTGATTTATATATACTGATATACTCATTATTATTGGTAAAATAAAATATTTATCATATTTTGATAAATCTTTTATTCAAAAAATAAATTTTGAATTTTGTAGTTCTACAGGTATAGTTAATATATTATACATTGATATAAATATTGGTAATTGTGAAAATATTAATAATAAATTTATAAAAGGATTTATATTATTTTTTTTATATATATCTATTATTTTTTTATCTATTATATTTTTGTCTTTATATTTTTTTTTTATTTTATTTATTTTTTTTTGTATTTTAGTTATTTTTAAATTATATTTATATTGTAATTTATTAATTGGATATGTTATTAATTTTATTAACATTGTTATTATTATTATAGAGTATCCTCAATTATTTGTTATATTATTTATTTTTTTTAATATATAAAATAATGGTTTACATATAAATCATAAAATACCATAATTTATAGTATCATCTAAATGATATCCTACTTTATTTAAAGTATTATTTAATTTTGGTCCTATTCATATATAATTTTTTATTGTTTTATTTTGTTTAGGATAAATTTTATAAAAATTTAAATTTTTAATTTTTATAATTTTTTTTTCTTTGTTTATATATATATAATCTTTAATGTTATTATTTTTATTAACTAAACAAATTATAAAATATTTTTCAAATAAACTAATTCAATGAATTTTATTTTCTATATTTATTTTTTTTATATTTTCTATATTTAAAGTATTTATTTTTTTATCATTTTTAATAATATATGATATATTTAATTCTTTTTTATTATCTTTATTTATTTTTTGAATTAGATTTTTAATAATTTTTATTTTTTTTTTTTTATTTGAATTATTTTCTATTTTATAAATATATTTTATTTTATATGAATTTTTATCTATAATAATTTTTTTTTTATATATTATATTGTTTTTGTTTTTTTCTAATAGTATTAATAATTTTTTTTTTTTATAAATTATATTTTTTATTTTTAAATTTAAAAAGTTATTATTTTTTTTTTTTAATATTTTATATTTTTTATTATATTTAATTAATTTAATATATTTTAAATTACCATTTTTTTTATTTATTTTTAAAACAAATACATTATTTTTAATTAATATATTTTTATTATTTAATATATTTTTATTTAATAATTCTATTTTATTTTTTTTTATGATATTACATTTACATATATTTATATTAAATAATATATTTATCATTAATATTATAAATATAAATATTTTATTTATATAATTCATGATTATCCTTTTAAATTTTTATATTTTATATATAATATTTTTTTCATTTTTTTTTTAAATAATTAAATATTTTATTTTTATTTAGAAATATAATATTTTTTTTAACTATTATTAAATAATCCAATTTTTTAATTTTATATTGTTTTATTCTAAAAGTTTCACGTATTATTCTTTTTATTTTATTTCTAAATGTAGATAATTTTATATATTTTTTTTTAATTATTATTATTAATCTTGGATAATTTAAATTATTATTATTATATTTTATTATTATAAATTTATAATTTTTATTTTTAATATTTTTTTTATTAATTTTTTTAATTCTATATTTTTTTTTGAATTTTAATTTTTTTTTTATATTTTTTTTTTCTTTGATTTGAAATAATTTTTTTTCCTGATTTTTTTTTCATTCTATTTCTAAATCCATGTTTACGTTTTTTTTTTATTTTTGATGGTTGAAATGTTCTTTTCATATTATTATATTAATTTATTAGTTTATAATTAATTATTTTATTTTAAATATATTTATATTTATTGAGGTTATTATTTTGTTTAAATATTTGTGACAAAAATGTTTAATTAAATTAAAACAATATTTATCAAATTATGAGTTTAACACGTGAATATTACCATTACAAGTGATTATATTTGATAAATATATTAATATTTATGCTTATAATATATTTATTTTTAATTATGTTCGTATAAATTATTTAAAATTTATAAATTATTATATTTCTGTAATTTCTTTTAATAATAATTTTATAATAAAATTATATTTAGGTGATAAATTTTTAATTAATAAACAAAAAAAAATATATAATATTAATTATTTATTTAGTTTTAATTATTTAAATAATTGTAAGTTTGATAATTTTATATATGATGAATGTAATTTTTTTGTTTATAAAAAACTTTTTGATTTTTCTTATTTATATAAATCTAATTTTAATTTTATATTTTTATATAGTAAATCTGGTTTAGGTAAAACACATTTATTATTTTCTATTATTAATAGAATATTTTATTTATATTTTTCAAATAAAAAAGTTTTTTATATAACTTGTAAAAAATTTATTAATGATATTTTATATTGTATAAAAAATAATTGTTTAGATAATTATTTTTTGTTTTTAAAATCTTTAGATGTGTTTTTATTAGATGATATAAATTATTTAGTTAATAAATTATATTTTCAAAAAAAAATTTTATATATAATAGAATATTTATTTTTAAAAAATTGTCATATAATTATTTCTTCTAATATAGATTTATATAAATTAAATATTTTATATAAATTAAAAAAAATATTAATGAAAAGTTATTTAATTAAAATAAATAATATTAATTTTAGAGTTAGATATAAATATATAATATATATATGTAATAAAAAAAAAATATTATTAAGTAATAATATAATTAGATATATTAGTAAATTTAATTTTTTAAATTTTTTATTTTTAAATAAATTTTTATATTTTTTATATAATTATTTTAAATATTTTAATTTATTAAATAATATTAATATTATTTTAGTTAAAGATATTTTAAATTATTTTTTAAATATTCATGTTAATGAAAGTAAAGTTTTTAAAATAATAAAAATTGTTTCAATATATTTTAATATATCTTTAAAAAAAATATTATCTAATTCAAGAATTAAATTAATTGTTTATTCTAGACAAATGTGTATAACTTTAATAAAGAATTTTACTAATTATAGTTATAATAAAATAAGTATATTTTTTAAAAATTTAAGTATTTCAACTGTAATTTATTCATATAATATAATTAATAAATTATATAATATTAATATGTTAGTAAGAAATGATTATAATAATTTAATTAAAATAATATCAAAATATAAAAATGTATTTTAAGATTAGAAAAGAAAAAATAATAAATTTATTAAGTAAATTTAATAGTTATGTTAAAGATGTTAAAAATAATTCTATTTTATCTAATATTTTATTAATTTTAAAAAAAAATAAATTAAATTTAATAATAACTGATTTTAATATAGAAATAAATTATTTTATACTTTTAAATAAAGGGGAATTTTTTAAAGATGGTTCTATTACTGTTAATTTAAATAAATTTTATGAATTATGTCGTAGTTATCCTAAAAATAGTATTATTAATATTTGTTTTTTTAATAAAAGATTAAATATTTTTTGTTTAAATAGTAAGTCTTTTTTGTGTACTTTACCAATTGATAATTTTCCTTTATTAAATAAAAATATTTTATTTAATTATAATTTTAAAATATCTAAAAATATATTAAAAAATATAATTTCTTATATATATTTTTCTATAGGAGATCAAGATATATATTATTATTTAAATGGTATGTTAATTGAATTTGTTAATAATTTTTTTTATTTTGTAACTACTGATAGTTATCGTATTTCTATATATAAATTATTAGATAATTTTAAATGTGATTTAAATATTTTTTTTTCTTTAATTATATCTAAAAAATTAGTTTTAGAATTATTTAAATTATTAAATTTTTTTGAATCCAATAATGTTTATTTTTATTTTAACAGTAGTATAGTTAAAATAAAATTTAATAATTTTATAATCTATTCTAGTTTAATAGATGGATCTTTTCCTGATTATAAAAATATTTTAGTTATATTTAAAAATTATTTATATATTGATATTAATTTAATAAATTTAAAAAATGCTTTAATTCGTTCTTCTATAATAAATGGTAATTTATCAAATTATGTAACATTTATATTTAATAATAATTATTTATTAATATATTCTAATGATAATAATAATAATGAAATTAAAGAAAAAATTTTAATTAATAATTATAGTAAATTAAATTTAGAAATTAGTTTTAATATTAAATATATTTTAGATATAGTTAAAGTTTTTAGTAATTGTTTTTTGTTACGTTTTTATATTAAAGATTCTTATTCTATTATAAAAATAATTAATTTAGAAAATAAATTTTTAAGTTATATGGTTATGCCAATTCAATTATAAGTTTTATTTTATAAAATAATGAGATATAAATATGTTAGTTAATTATAATTCTTCTAGTATTAAAGTTTTAAAAGGATTAGATGCGGTTCGTAAACGTCCAGGTATGTATATAGGTGATACATCAGATGATAGTGGTGTTCATAATATGGTATTTGAAGTTATAGATAATTCTATTGATGAAGTTTTATCTGGATATTGTAATGAAATTATTTTATCTATATATAAAGATAATTCTATTTCTGTTTTTGATAATGGTAGAGGTATACCTACTGAAATTCATGAAGATAGTGGTATATCTGCTGCTGAATTAATTATGACTGTTCTTCATTCAGGTAGTAAGTTTGATAATAATTCTTATCAAATTTCTGGAGGATTACATGGAGTAGGTGTTTCTGTAGTAAATGCTCTTTCTAAAAAATTAGAATTAAGAATATATAGAAATGGTAAAGAATTTTATCAAAAATATATTTGTGGAATTCCTAGTAATAAGATTACTATTATAGGTGATTCTAATAAACATGGTACTTTTATACGTTTTTGGCCTGATAAAAATATTTTTATTAATTTTAATGGTTTTAAATATAGTATTTTATATAAAAGATTAAATGAATTATCTTATTTAAATAATGGATTAAATATAAAATTATTTAATTATATAAATAATAGTTGTGATAATTTTTTAAATTATGGTGGTATTAAATCTTTTTTATTAAGTTTAGTTAATAATAAAATTATAGTAAATAAAAATGTATTTTATTTTAAAAAAAATAAAAGTAATTTTAGTATTGAATTTGCTTGTTACTGAACTACTAAATTAAATAGTAAAATATTATGTTATACTAATAATATTTATCAATGTGATGGTGGAACACATTTATCAGGATTAAAATTTGCTATTACTAGAACTGTTAATTTATATTTAAGTAAAGAATTAAATTTAAATAAAAAAAAAATTAATATTATTGGTGATGATACTAGAGAAGGATTATATTCTATTTTGTCTATAAAAATGTGTAATCCTAAATTTTCTTCTCAAACAAAAAATAAATTAATTTCTTCTGAAATTAAATCTAAAATAGAATATTATATTAGTAAAAATTTAATGGATTATTTTTTAAATAATCCTATTGATTCTAAAAATATTTTTAAAAAGATAATAAATTCTGCTAAAAGTAGAGAAGCTTCTAAGAAGGCTAGAGAATTATTTAGAAAAAAAAATAATATTGATAATATATCAATTATAGCTAGTAAATTAGCTGATTGTCAGGAAAAAAATTGTAAATTTAATGAGATTTTTTTAGTAGAAGGTGATTCAGCTGGTGGATCAGCTAAACAAAGTAGAAATAGAATTAATCAAGCTGTATTACCTTTAAAAGGTAAGATTATAAATGTAGAAAAAATTAGTTTAGATAAAGTCCTTTTATCAAAGGAAATAAATATTTTAATATCTGTTTTGGGTTGTGGTATTACTTATAAAAATTTTAATTTAAATAAATTAAGATATAATAATGTAATTATTATGACTGATGCTGATATTGATGGTGCTCATATAAGAACTTTATTATTAACTTTTTTTTATAGATATATGATTGATTTAATATATAATGGTCATATATATATTGCTCGTCCTCCTTTATATAAAATAAAATTTAATAATTTTGAAAATTATTTATTAAATGATTATGATTTAATTAAATATAAAATATATTATTTTTTTAAAAATATTAATTTATATGAAAATAATAATTTATTTTTAGGTTATAATAAATTAATTAATTTAGTTTTTAAATATATTAATTTAATTAAATTAATAGGTGATTATAATAATAAATTTGTTATTTATATTTTTAATAGTTTAATGTATTTTAGTAAATTAGATATTTCAAATAAAGAAAAATATTCATATTGATTAAATAGTTTTTCTTTATTTTTAAATAGTAATTCTTTTTATAATAAAAAAATTACTTGTAAAATTATATTTAATAATAATTTATTTAAAAAATTTAAAATATTTTATAAAGATTTTTTTAATAGTTATCATGTATATTTATATGATGATTTTTTAAATAATAATTATTATTTATTATTAGATTTAGGTAAAGAAATATTTTTTTTTAAAGAGAAAAAAATATATATTTTATTAAATAATAAAAAAGTTTTTTTTAGTGAATTTAGTGATTTAATAAATTATGTATTCGATTTTTTTTCTGATAGTTTTTTTGTACAACGTTATAAAGGTTTAGGAGAAATGAATCCAGATCAGTTATGGAATACTACTATGGATCCTAAAAATAGAGTTCTTTCTAAAATTTATATAGAAGATGCTATAAAAGCTAATAAATTATTTAATATTTTAATGGGTGATGATATAAAATCAAGAAGAAAATTTATTGAAGGAAATATAATATTTAATAAAGATTATAATTTTATTTAATTTTAACTCCCCCGACTGGGTTCGAACCAGTGACATACGGATTAACAGTCCGTTGTTCTACCAACTGAACTACAGAGGAATAATAACATTTATTAATTATATAATAATAATATTTAAATTGTCAAAGTATATTTAATAAATTATAATAAATAATATTTATATAGTGAGGTGTCTGAGAGGTTTAAAGAGCATGTTTGGAAAACATGTATATATTTAATTATATATCAAGGGTTCGAATCCCTTCCTCACTGTTATTTTGTGTTTTTTTTTTTGAGGCTATTTTATGGTAATAATAAGATTATCTCGTTATGGTAGAAAAAAATTACCTATTTATAATATTGTAGTTACTGATAGACGTAATAGTAGAGATGGTAAATTTATAAATAAAATAGGATTTTATAATCCTTTTTTAAAATGAGAATATAAAAAAAGTATTTATATTAATTTAAATTTGTTAGATTTATGAATTAAAAATGGAGCTATTTTTTCTAAAAGAGTTTGTTTTTTAATTAATAAATATAAAAAAATTTTTAAATAATATATTTTATGAATTTAAATATTTTAAGTATTAATCCAAAATTTTTTATATCTCCGTTAAATAACGGGTTAATAAAAAAAGCTATAGATAAAAAAATAGTAAATTTTATTTTTTGAAATTTATTTGATTTTATTAAAAATAAGAAAAAATGTGATGGAAAAATTTATGGTGGAGGACCTGGTTTATTATTAAGACCAGAACCTTTATTTAATATAATAAATAGGATAAAAAAGAAAAATAAGAATTCTTTAATTATATATTTATCACCACAAGGTAATATTATTAATAATAAAATCATTAAAAAGGTATTAAATTATAATTCTTTAATAATTATATGTGGTAGATATAATGGAATTGATCAAAGAATAATAGATAAATATATAGATATTGAAATATCTATAGGTGATTATATATTAAGTTGTGGAGAAATTTCTGCTTTAGTATTAATAGATATTATAATAAGAAGAATACCTGGAGTTTTAAATAATTATAATTCTTTAAAATTTGATTCTTTTAGTTTTTTTAATGGATTATTAGGTTATCCTAATTATACTAGACCTAAAATATTTAATAATTTATGTGTTCCAAAAGTTTTATTTTCTGGAAATCACAAAAATATTTTTTTATGGAGATTTAAAAAAGCTTTTTATAAAACTTTATTAGTTAAACCTTATTTATTAAAATATAAATTATTAAATAAAAAATAATTTTAAATATGAGTATATTATTATTATGAAAAATAAGATTATTAGTTATGTTGAAAATGATAATATTAAAAATAAAAAATTAATTAATTTTAGAGTAGGATATGTATTAGAAGTTAAAATTTGAGTAATTGAAAACAATAAAAAAAGATTACAATCATTTGTTGGAATTGTAATATCCATAAAAAAAAAATATATTAATACTTGTTTTACTTTAAGAAAAATTTCTTATGGTGAAGGTGTTGAAAGAACATTTAAAATATATTCTCCTATTATAGATTCTATAATTATAAAAAAAAAAAATGTATTTAGAAAGTCTAAATTATATTTTTTAAGAAATAATAATAAATTTAAAAATAAATGTTAAATTATAGATTAATGGTTTGTGTTCAGTATAATGGATTTTATTATAGTGGATGACAAAAACAATCATTTTGTGATAATAGTATTCAAAATATTATAGAAAAATGTTTATTAATTTATTTTAAATATAATATAAAAATTTTTTGTTCTAGTAGAACAGATATTGGGGTTCATAGTTTAGGTCAAGTTTTTCATTTTGATATTAAATATTATATTAATATTAATAATTTTTTGTTTTGTATTAATAATATTTTGCCTAAAACAATTATATTTAAATGAGTTAAATATATTTGTGTTAATTTCCATTCTAGATATAATGCTATTGCTAGAAGATATATGTATATATTTTGTAATAAAAATAATAGATCTGTTTTTTTAGAAAATTTAGTAACTTATATTGATTTTAATAATTTGAATATAAATTTGATGAGAAAAGCTTCTAAATTTATTTTAGGAAAACATAATTTTAATTCTTTTAGATCTTCTAAGTGTGAATCTAATAATCCTTATAGAAGAATTTTTTTTTTAAATATATTTAAATGTGGTAATTATATTTTTTTTGATATTAAGGGTAATTCTTTTTTATATCATATGATAAGAAGAATAATAAGTTGTTTATTACTGATAGGTTTTAGTAAATATTCTATTTTATGAATTAAAGATTTTTTGTATTATCGTAATAATAATATTTATAATATTTCATTAGTTAAACCAAATGGTTTGTATTTATTATATATATATTTTTAATTTTTTAAATTAAATATTAAAATGAATATTTTATATCTTTTTTTATTTTTTGTCTTTTTTATTTCTTTATTTTTTGGGTTTATAAGAGGTTTTTTAAGAGAGTTATTTTCTTTTTTTTTTAATTTTTTATTGATAAAATTTATTTTATATTTTTATAAATATAAAAATTTTTCTTTTATTAAAGGTAATTTTTTTTTTTTAGTTATTTTATTTATTTTTTTTAATTTTATAGAAAAATATTTGTATTTTTTTTTAAAAAAAGTGTTTTTTTATTTTTTTTATTTTTTAAATAAAATTTTAGGAATAATTTTTGGAATTATTAGAGGATTATTATTATTATATTTTATTATTTTTTTTATTAAGTAAAATTTATTTTGTGGAGGTTGGATTTGAACCAACGTCCTTCGGGTTATGAGCCCGACGAGCTACCACTGCTCTACCCCACTATATAATTAATTTAATTTTATCATATTATTTAATATATGTAAATTTTTTTTTTAAAAAAAATATTTGATAGTTTTAAATATACATTTTATAATAATTTATATATTTAATTTTTTATATTGGATATTTATATGACTAAAATTACTAATGTAATAGGTAGAGAAGTTATAGATTCAAGAGGTTATCCTACTGTTGAATGTGAAATATTTTTAAAAGATGGGTCTAGAGGAAGATCTATAGTTCCTTCTGGTGCTTCTACTGGTTCAAATGAAGCTTTAGAATTACGTGATAATGATATGTCTCGTTTTTTGGGTAAAGGAGTATTAAAATCTGTATTTATAATTAATAATATTATTTCTAAAAAAATTATAGGTTTAGATTCGTTTGATCAAACAAAAATAGATAATTTAATGATAGAATGTGATGGTACAGATAATAAATCTAGGTTAGGAGCTAATTCTATTTTAGCTGTTTCTTTAGCTTTAGCTAAAGCTAGTTCTAATTCTTTAAATATACCTTTATTTAAGTATATTTCTAAATTAATTAATAATAAAGATAATTTATTTGTTATGCCTATACCTATGATGAATATAATTAATGGGGGATGTCATGCTGATAATAATATAGACATTCAAGAATTTATGATTCAACCATTAAAGGCCAAAAGTTTTAGACATTCTATTAGAATTTGTTCTGAAATTTTTCATAATTTAGCTAAGATATTAAAATTAAATAATAAAAAAATATTAATAGGAGATGAAGGTGGGTATGCTCCTGATTTATCTTGTAATGAGGAAGCTTTAATTTTAATAAGTGAAGCTATAAAAAAATCTGGGTATGTTTTAGGTAAAGATGTTTATATATCTTTAGATTGTGCTTCTTCTGAATTTTATAATAATAAAGAAAAAAATTATTTATTTGAATGTAAAAAATTTAATTTTTATGAATTTACTGATTATTTAAAAAAAATTATTAATAAATATTCTATAATTTCTATAGAAGATCCTTTAAGTGAATATGATTGAGATGGTTATGTTTATTTAACTAGTATTTTAAAAGATAAAATACAAATAGTTGGTGATGATTTATTTGTTACTAATGTAAATTTATTAAAAAGAGGAATAAAACTAAATGTAGCTAATTCTATTTTAATAAAACTTAATCAAATAGGTACATTAACAGAAACTTTAAATACAATTAATTTAGCTAAAAAAAATAATTATTCTGTTATTGTGTCTCATAGATCTGGTGAAACTGAAGATACTTTTATTTCAGATTTAGCTGTTGGAACATCTTGTGGTCAAATTAAAACTGGTTCTATAAGTAGATCTGAAAGAGTAGCTAAATATAATAGATTAATTAGAATTGAAGAATATTTAGGTAAAAAATGTATATATAATGGAAAAAATCAATTTAAATTTTTAAATTAAAATTATAAAATTTTATGTGTTTAAATTGAATAAAAAGTAAAGTTATAAATATTTTAAAATGAAATAAGTATTTGTTTTCTCTTTATTTAGAAAAAAATATAAATAATTTTATTTCTGGACAATTTACTAGATTAGCTATTAAAATTAATAATAATTATGTATATAGATATTATTCATTTATTAATTCTCCTAATGAAAAATTATTGGAATTTTATATATATAGACTTAAAGATGGATATTTAAGTAATATTTTATATAATATTAATATAGGTGATTATATATATGTAGATAATAATAATTATGGTAATTTTATTATATATAATTTATTTAAAAATAAAAAAATAAATTATTTATGAATGATATGTACTAATACAGGAATTAGTCCTTTTTTATCTATATTAGAAGATAATTTATTATTTTTTAAAAATAATATTAAAAAAATTATTTTTATATATGGTGTTAAGAAAATATTTGATGTTGTTTATATTAATAAAATATTATATTTTTTAAATAAATATAATAATTATTTAGATGTAAATATATTTTTTAGTAGAGAAAAAAAAATATATTTTCCTTATATTTTTTATAAAGGAAAAGTTTCTAATATTAATTTATATTATTTTATTAAAAATAAAAATAATATAAATATTGATATTAGTAATTATTTTATGATTTGTGGTAATAGAAATATGGTAAAAGATGTAGTTTTGATTTTAAAAAAAGAATTTAAAATTATTAATAATAATATAATTACTGAAATATATTAATATTTTATTAATATTAATTTTTATTTATTGTTTATTTCATTTTATTAAATAAAATTTTTTTTTACCTTTTTTTAAAATTGTAAATTTATTAAAATATTTATCATTATTTTTTATTATATAGTTAGTATCATTTATAATATTGTTATTTATTTTTATTGATAAGTTTTTTATTAAATTATGTGCTTGTGATTTTGAATTTACTATTTTTAATAGTATTAATATATTTTTAATATTTAAATTTTTTTTATTTATTTCAATTTTAGGTATATTGATATTAAATAATTTTATAAATTTTTTTTCTGTTATTTTATTATATTTTTTTTTATTAAAAAATATATCTGTAGCAAAATATATACTTGAAATACATTTTTTTCCATGTACAATTTTAGTTATTTTTTTAGCTAATATTTTTTTAATTTCATTTATTTTTTTATTTTTTTTTAAATATTTTATTTTTTTTAAATTTATTAAAGAGTATTGTTTAATATATTTATATGTATTATTATCAGATATATTTAATCAATATTGATAAAATTCGTATGGAGTTGTTTTATTTTTATCTAATCATATTATATTATTATCAGATTTGCTATATTTTATTCCATTTTTTTTTTTAATTAATGGAAGTGTTATTCCAAATGATTTTTTATTAGTAATTTTTTTTATTAAATTTATCCCAGATGTTATATTTCCTCATTGATCTGATCCTCCTATTTGAATTCTAGTTTTATATTTTTTAAATAAATATAAATAATCATAACTTTGTAATATTTGATAACTTAATTCTTTAAATGTTATTCCTTTTTTATTTTTTAATTTATTATTTCTTTTTTTAATAAATTCTTTATTTAACATATTATTAATATTAAAATTATTACATATATTATTAAGAAAAAAATTTATTTTCATATTTTTAAATCATTTTATATTTTTAATTATTTTAATATTATTTGGTATTATTTTTTTTATTTGTTTTATTATTTTTTTACTAAAGTTTTTTATTTTTTTTATATTGTTTTCTTTTCTTTTTTTTATTTGGAAACTAGGATCTCCTATTAGTGATGTAAATTCTCCTATTAAAATTATTATTTTATATTTATATTTTTGAAATATTTTTAATGTTAATAATGGTATTAAATGTCCAATATGTAAACTATCATTTGTTGAATCAAAACCACAATATATTGATATATTTTTATTTTTTATTATTTTTTTAATATTTTTTTTATCTGAAATTTGTACTATTAATTCTCTTAATTTTAATTCTTCTAATATATTTTTTTTCATAAAATTTATTTATTAGTATTATATTTATATTATTAATATTATAATATATATTATTGTATTATAAAGTTGTATATTTATACGTTCTTAACTCAGAGGTAGAGTACCATTTTGACGTAATGGGTGTCAGTGGTTCGAATCCACTAGAACGTATTTATCTAAAATTTGTTTATAAGTGATTAAAATATGAAAAAAACAAAAATAGTTTGTACTATGGGTCCTAGTATTAATAATGTAAAAATATTAATTAATTTATTAAAAAATGGAATGGATGTTATAAGATTAAATTTTTCTCATGGAGATCATGAAATTTATAAAAAATATATTAAAAATATAAATTTAGCTTCTATTAAAATTAAAAAAAAAATTACTTTAATATTAGATACAAAAGGACCTGAAATACGTACTTTAAAATTAAAAGATTCTAAAGAAGTATTTTTGCATAAAGGTCAGATTTTTAGTTTTACTAATAATAAAAATATTATAGGTGATAATAGTATTGTTGCTGTAACTTATAAAAATTTTATTAATGATTTAAGTATTGGTGATTTTATATTAGTAGATGATGGTTTATTAATGATGAAGGTTATTAATAAAAATAATTCTAAATTAATTTGTAAAGTAAAAAATAGTGGTTTTTTAGGAGAAAATAAAGGAATTAATTTACCTAATGTTTCAATAAATTTACCTATTTTATCAAATAAAGATAAAGAAGATTTAATTTTTGCTTGTAAAAATAATATAGATTTTATAGCTGCGTCTTTTATAAGAAAAAGTTCAGATATTTTAGAAATAAGAAAATTTTTAAATAAAAATAATGGAGAACATATTCAAATTATTTCTAAAATTGAAAATAGAGAAGGTTTAAATAATTTTGATCAAATTTTAAATGTTTCTGATGGTATAATGGTTGCTAGAGGTGATTTAGGAGTAGAAATACCGGTTGAAGATGTTATTTTTGCTCAAAAAATGATGATTAAGAAATGTAATTTTTTTCGTAAAATAGTTATTACTGCTACACAAATGTTAGAATCTATGATAATAAATCCTAGACCTACTAGAGCTGAAGCAGGTGATGTAGCAAATGCTATATTAGATGGTACGGATGCTGTTATGTTATCTGGTGAAAGTGCTAAAGGTAAGTATCCTATTAAATGTGTTAAAATAATGAATGATATTTGTAAAAATACTGATAATAAATTAAATTTTAATTTAAATTATAATAATTTTTCTAATAATAATGATATTCATATTTCTATAAGTGAAGCAGTTTGTAAAAGTGCTGTTGATATTTCTGAAAAATTAAATTCTCCACTTATATTAGTTTTTACAAGAGCAGGTAAATCAGCTAAATTTGTAAGAAAATATTTTCCTAGATCTTTAATATTAGCATTAACTAAAAATAATATTATAGCTAAACAGTTAATTTTAATTAGAGGTGTTATACCTATGTTAGTAGATAATATTAATTCAACTGATGATTTTTATCGTTTAGGTAAAGAATTAGCTATATCTACTGGATATGCTAAAGTAGGAGATATAGTTATTATGATTTCTGGAGCTTTAGTTGTTTCTGGTATAAGTAATACTACTTCAGTTCATGTTTTATAATTAAATAATATATATATATATATATAATATATATATATTATATTAATTTTTTTGGTAATTTTTGTATATCTATTATTTTTTCATCTTTATTTTTATTTATTCTCATTAAAATTATTCCTTGTGTATTTCTTTTTAATATATTTATTTCTTTTATTTTTATATATATTAATGTTCCTTTATTTGTTAAAATAGCAATTTTATTATTTTTATTAATTTTTATTGCTTTTACTAGATATTTATTTTTATTATTTATTTTAATAGAAATTATTCCTTTTGTTGCTCTTGATTTTTGTAAAAATTCTTTTATAAATGTTCTTTTACCATATCCATTTTGTGTTATTATCATTATTTCTTCATCTTTTTTATTATTATTTATAATTAATGATGAAACTATTTTATCTTTTTTATTTAATTTTATAGCTTTAACTCCTGAAGAATTTCTATTTGTTTGTCTAACATTTTTTTCATGAAATCTTATTGATTTACCAAATTTAGTAAATATCATAATTTCTTGATTTTTATTTATATAATTTGCACTTGTAATATAATCATTTTTTTTTAATTTTATTATATTTAGTCCTCTTTTGTTTTTTATTATTATTTTTTTTGTATTTATTTTTTTTATCATTCCATTTTTTGTTATTATAATTATATATGAATATTTTTTTATATTTTTTTCTTTTAATATAAATGTTATTTTTTCGTTTTTTATATTTATAAATTTTATTATTGGTTTATGTATAAATTTTTTATTTTTATAAATTAACAGATTATATGTTTTAATTTTAAAACATTTACCTTTATTTGAAAAAAGTAGAAAATTTTCATGTGTATTTATAATTAAAAATTTTTTAATATCATAATTATTATTTTTAATTTTTATATTTTTTCCTTTCCCCCCTTTATGTTGTATTTCATAATTTTCTATTATTTTATAATTTATATAATTTAATTTTGTTAATATTATAATTATATTTTCTTTTTTTATTAAATCTTTTATATTTATTTTTTTTTCTTTTATTTTAATTTTTGTTAATCTGTTATCACCAAATTTATTTTTTATATTTATTAGTTCTTTTTTTATTATATTTTTTAATATTTTTTTATTGTTTAAAATTTTTTTTAATTTATATATATTTTTTTTTATTTTATTATATTTAATGTTTATTTTATTTTGTTCTATTTTTGTTAATTTTATTAAACTTAAATTTAATATTGAATTTATTTGTTTTTCGCTTAAATAATATATTTTTTTTTTAAAAATTCATTTTTTTTTTAATAATTTTAATTTTATATTGTTTATATTATTTGATTTTTTTATTAATGATATTATTTTGTCTATATTAATTAAAGTTATAATAAATCCTTTATATATATGTAATTTTTTTTTGTTTTTTTTTAATTCAAATATTGTTTTTTTTTTAATTATTTTTTTTCTATATTTTATAAATATATATAAAATTTTTTTTAAACTTAATGTTTGTGGTTTTCCTTTATATAATGCAACTATATTTATACCGTATGATGTTTGAAGATTAGTTAAACAATATAATTTATTTATTGTTATTTTTCTATTAGAACCTTTTTTTGTTTCTATTACTATTCTAATACCATCTTTATTAGATTCATCTCTGATGTTTGATATTTCATTTATTTTTTTTTCTTTTACTAATTCTATTATATTTTCTATTATTTTTGTTTTATTTATTTGATATGGTAGTTCTTTTATTATTATATATTTTTTATTATATTTTTTGTTATTTTCTTTTTCTATTTTTGATTTTATTTTTATTGTTCCTTTGCCTGTTTTATAAGCATTATATATTCCTTTTATATTTTCTATTATTCCTCCAGTTGGAAAGTCAGGACCTTTTACATATTTCATTAAATTTTTTGTTGTTATTTTTTTATTATATAAAAATATTATAGTTGCATTTATTATTTCTTTTATATTATGAGGAGGTATATTTGTTGCCATACCTACAGCTATACCTGTAGATCCATTTATTAATATATTTGGTATTGTTGCAGGTAATATTTCTGGCATTTTTTGGGTTTCATCATAATTTTTTATGAATTTTATTGTATTTTTGTCTATATCTTTTAAAAGTTCTTGTGAGATTTCAGACATTCTTATTTCTGTATATCTCATTGCTGCTGCAGAATCTCCATCTATAGAACCAAAATTACCTTGGCCTTCAATAAGTGGATATCTTAATGAAAAATTTTGAGCCATTCTTACTATAGAATCGTATACAGCATTATCTCCATGTGGATGATATTTACCTATTACATCTCCTACTATTCTTGCAGATTTTTTATATGGTTTATTAAAGTAATTTTTTAAAACAAACATAGCATATAATATTCTTCTATGTACAGGTTTTAATCCATCTCTTACATCTGGTAATGCTCTTCCTACTATAACTGACATAGCATAATTTAAATATGATTTTTTTAATTCTTTTTCTATTTTAATTTTATTATTTTTATTCATTTTATTTTTAATTATTTTATTTTTATAAAAAAATTATACCCATATATTTATTTTATGGGTATAATAATGATTTTTTTTAAAAAATATTATAAGTGTTTAATTAGAAATTATATTAAAGTATTTACCTAATATACTTAATATAAATATAGACATCATTAAAGTTAATGGATTAAATTTTTTTTTTAGTAATCACATACATGTTAATGTCATAGTTAAAGGTAATATCCCAGGTAATAATTGATCTAATATCATTTGAACAGTTATTTGTTTATCTGCTTGATTTGATATTATGTATGGTATATTTATTTTAGTTCATTTGTTTACTAAAGCCCCCATTATGAATAATCCTAATATTGATGATGATTCAGTTATTTTTTTTAATATATTATTACCTATATCTTTTATAATGTCTAAACCTTTTTCATATCCATAATATAGTCCATAATATAATGTTGCTATTCTAATAGCATTAAATGATATAAAAAAAGTTAATGGTCCTATTATATTTCCTGAAACTGCTAAACTAGATCCTAAAGCAGATAACATAGGTCTTATTGTTCCTCAAAATATTGGATCTCCTATACCAGCTAAAGGGCCCATTAATCCAATTTTTATACTATTTATTGTGCTTTTACTTATATTTATTCCGTTTGCTTTTTTTTCTTCCATAGCTATTATAACTCCTAATATAGGAGATACCATATACGGATGTGTATTAAAAAATTCTAAATGTCTTCTAATTGCTTTATTTCTTTTTTTTATATCATTTTTATATAATTTTTCAATTATTGGTATAATTGAAAAACAAAAACCTAATGATTGCATTCTTTCAAAATTTCATGATCCTTGTAAAAAATTACTACGTATAAATACTTTATTTATATCATTATTATCTATTTTTATGTTCATTTATAATCCTTATATATTTAATCTAATTCATTATCTTTTATATTTTTATTTTCTGTTTGTTTATTTAAAATATTATATTTTGGTGATAATTGTATATATAATATAGCTAATATCGTACCTAGAATACCTAAAGATACAAGATTAAATTCAGTGAATGCTGTGATTATAAATCCTAAGTAAAAAAAAGGCATTAATGATTTTGTTTCCATCATATTTATTACCATCGCGTATCCTACTACTACTACTATACTACCAGCTGTATTTAGTCCATCGGTAATAAATACTGGTATAGAATTTAATATATTTTGAATTAATTGTGTATTTACAGATAAACTAATAATTAATGAAGGTATTGCTATTCTCATAGCTTGTAATAATAATGCTATTATATGTATATATGATATATATAATGGACTATTTTCATTTTCTACTATTTCATCTGCAAAATGTTGAAAAGCTATAGTTATACTTCTTACAATTATTGTTAATATTTGTCCTGTTACTGATAAAGGAATTGATATAGCTATACCTGAACCTATTGATTGTTTTCCTAAAATTACTAATATTGTTGATATTATTGATGCTAATGCTGTGTCAGGAGCTACTGATGCTCCTATGTTCATTCATCCTAAAGCCATCATTTCAAGTATACTACCTATTTTAATACCAGTTTTAATATCATTTAATACTAAACCAATTAGTGTACAAGCAATTATTGGTCTATGTAATTGAAATTCATCTAGTATTGATTCTATTCCTATAAAACAACTAGTTAAAAATATTAATATTGTTTGTAATAATGTTATTTTCATTATTTTTCCTTATTTAAAATGATAAACATTTTTTTTTATTATTTAATATTTCTATTAAATTAATTTTTTTATCATTAGGTACTTTACGTATTTCTAATTCTACATTCATTTTATGTAGTTTATAAAAAGATTTTATATCTTTTTTATCAACACATATTGAGTCTGTTATTTGTATTTTGTTTTTTTTAAATGATATACCTCCTATATTAATTGATTTTATTTTTATTCCTTTTTTGATAATTTTAATTATGTCTGTAGGATTTGTAAATAATAATAGTACATTTTCTTGAGAATATTTTGGATTATTATATACTTTAATAAATTTATCTATATTTATTACATGTGATGTCATATTAGGAGGTGAAACTTGTTTTAATAAATTAACTCTAATTGTATCTTTTGAAATATCATCATTTATAACTATAATTTTAGATATTTTAAATTCTTTACTTCATCCTGTTGTTACTTGTCCATGAATTAATCTATCATCTATTCTAGTTAACATAATTTTCATATGTTTACTATTATTAGTTTTTTTTATTATTTTTTTATTATTATTATATATATTTTTATTTTTATTTATTTTTATTTTTGTACTATTTATACTTTTTTTTCCTATTTTTACTGCTATTTCTATTAATTCATAAAAGTTTTTATTTTCGTCTCTTGACATTAATGTTTCTATTAACATAGGTATATTAGTACCATATATAATTTCACATTTTATTTTATTTTTATTTAATATTTGATTAGCAGCATTAAATGGACTACCTCCTAAAATGTCTACAAAAAATATTATTCCTTTATTTACATCTAATTTTTTTATTGATTTATTATATTTTTTTATTAAATTATTAGTATTTTCATTTGGAAGAAAATCTAATGCAATTATGTTTTTTTGTTTTCCAATTATTAATTCTATTGTATTTAATATTTCTATACTTAGTTTGCCATGCATACATATTATTATAGATACCATAATAATTTTCCTATTTTATAAATTTATTTTTCTTCTATTATATAATTTATTTTTTTTGAAATAATAATCATAAATATAGATATTATAAATGTATATATACTAATTTTTAAAAAATTATAATAATATATATTTAATGATTGTAATGAATTTAAATTGTTTTCTTTTGAGATTAACATCATATTTGCTATTTTTCCAGATAATATATTAGATATTGATGAAGATAAAAATCATATGTTTATAGCAATTTTTAATATTTTTTTTGGTACAATTTGACATATCATTGATATACCTAAACCTGATATCATTAATTCTCCTAAACTTTGAAAAGCATAACTTAATATTATCCAATAAGATGGAATTAAATTATTTTTATCTTTACTAAAATATATACCAATAGGTATCATTAAAAAAGATATAGATGATAATATTATTCCTGTATTAAATTTATATATTATAGAAAAAAATTTTTTGTTTATTTTTTTATAAATATAAGATAATATTGGACTAAATATTATTATTCAAAAAGGATTAAGTGCTTGAAATTGTTCAGGTTTAATATATATATTAAATATATAATGTTTTACATTTTTTATAGTAAATAAGTTTAAATATGTTGGTATTAAATTATATAATATAAAGAATATAATTGATTCTATTATTAATATAATAAAAACTATAATTTTTTTTTTTTCTTTATTATTTAATAATGTTATTTTTTTTATAAATATTATTGTTATTAATATAATTATTATTTTTAAAATATTATTTATTATATTTATATTTTTTATAAGATAAAAAATTATTGGTATTAATATAATTATTGAAATTAATAATAATAATATTTTTTTTTTATTTATTTTTTTAAAATCAGCTTTTGTTCCGTATTTATTTAATAAATTATTAAATTTTATAAATATTATTAATGTTAATAATAAAGATATTATTGGTATTAAAAATGTAATTTTTCATCCATATAAATTTATAATTATAGGTGATATTATTATTGATAAGAATGATCCTATATTTGTAGACATATAATAAATAGTAAAACCCGAATCTTTTTCGTATTTTTTATTTTTATTATATATATTTGTTAGTAATAAAGAAGAGTTTGGTTTAAAAAGACTATTTCCAATACAAATAATTGATAATCCTATAATTAATAAATTAATATTTTCTTTATTTATTAGTATAAATGTGTATCCTAAAATTAATGTAATTATTCCAATTAAAAGTATTCTTTTTGATCCAATAATTTTATCTGATATTCATCCTGTTATTATTATTAATATATATATTATGGAATTAAATGAACTAAATATATTTATTGCTTCTTTTTCTGATATATATATTTTTTTGATTAAATATATAATTATAATAGATTGTAATCCATAAAAACTAAATCGTTCTAGTAATTCTAATATAAATATTAAATAAAATGATTTTGATTGTTTAAATATCATTTGTATTTTATTTTTCCTATAAATAAATATATTATTTAGATTTATTTATTAAAAAGTGAATTATATCATTGTTTTTTATTTTATAATTTTTTCCTTTTATTTTTATTTTACCTTTTTTTTTAGCTTTTTTTCATCCATTTAATTTTATAAATATTTTATAATTTATTATTTCTACTTTTATAAAATATTTCATAAAATCACTATGTATTTTTTTTGCTATTTTTAATATATTGTTATTTTTTTTTGTTATTCATATTCTTGTTTCTTTTTTATTTGTAGTAAAAAAATTTATTAATTTTAGTAATTTATAACTTATTTTTTTTATTTTATTAATTATTTTATCACGTTTTTTTTTGTTTATTTTTTTTATATTTATTGAAATAATATATTTGTTTTTTTTTTTTTTTATTATATATTCTTTTGTTTTTTTAATTAAATATTTATCATTATTTTTATTATTTATATTTAATATAAATATTTGTTTTTTTATTGATAGTAAATTTAATTTTTTTGTTATTTTATTAATATTATTTTTTTTTGAAATTATATTTTTATTATTTAGTAATAAATTTATATATTTTTCTATAGTTTCTATTTTTTTTTTATCTTTTTCTTTTTTTTTTTTTTTTTCTAATTGTTCAATATCTGAAAGTATCATTTCATCATTTAATATATTAATATCTCTGATTGGATCTATATTTTTATATATATTAATTATTTTATTATTTTTAAATATTCTTATTACATGTATTAATATATTAGTTTTTTTTATATCTTTTAAAAATTTATTTCCTAAACCTAATCCTTTTGATGCTCCTTTTATTATACCTGCTATATCTATAAATTTTATTTTTATATTTACTATTTTTTTACTTTTTGTTATATTTGAGATATATTTTGTTTTTTTATCATATATATTTATATATTTATTATTTGGTTTTATTGTACAAAAAGGAAAATTTTCATTTTTTATTTTGCTATTTGTTAATATATTAAATAATGTTGATTTACCTATATTAGGTAAACCTATTATTCCAATTTTTATTTTCATATATATTTATTATATATATTATTTATTATGAATAATAATTTATATTACAAAAAAAAAATATTTTCTTTATTAGAAAATATTAATGGAAAAACTTTATATTATTTAATTAATATTTTTAATTATAAATTAAATATTTATTTTTATAAAGATAAAGGTTGAATAGGTAAATTTATAGAATTTTTAATTTTATCTAATTTTTCTAATAAGAAAAATTGTGATATAAAAAAATTATCTTTGGAAATTAAAACTTTATCATTGAATTTATTAGGAGATCCTATTCAAGATGTTTTTTTAATTTCTTATAAATTATATAATTTTTTAAATAATATTTTAAATATAAAAGAATTTTTAGATAAAAATAGTAAAATTTTATGAATTCCTATTATAGAAAGTAAAAATAAAAATTTTTTTAGTAAAGTTATAGGTAAATATTTTATCTCTATATTTGATAATAGAGATATTAAATTATTTATTGATGATTTTAATTATATAAATAATTTTATATTAAATAATAATATTAATTTTACTAATTTATATTCTAGATTTTTTAGATTTCAATTTTTTTATAATAAAAATTATTATATTAATAATAATTTTATTAATTTTACTAATTTTTATATAAAAATATATTTTAGAAAAAAGTATATTAAAAAAATTATTAATAATTGTGTTTTATTTTAATTTTTTGAATGGAAATAAAATTACATCTTTTATTGAATTATTATTTGTTAGTAACATTGTTAATCTATCTATACCTATACCTATTCCTGATGTTGGTGGTAATCCATATTTTAATGAATTAATATATTCTTTATTGTAATATTTATTTTTTTTTTTTTTATTTTTTATTTGTTTTAAAAAATTTTTTTTTTGTTTTTTATAATCATTTAATTCTGTAAACCCGTTAGCTATTTCATATCCACATATAAATAATTCAAATCTATCTGATATTTTTTTATTTTTTTTATTTTCTTTAGCTAAAGGTGATATATCTGATGGATATTTTGTTATAAATGTAGGTTGTATTATTTTTTTTTCTGTTGTTAATTCAAAAATTTTAGTTATTATTTTTCCTAATGGTGTTTTTTTTGTAAAATTAATATTTAATTTTTTAGCTACTTTAATTATTTTTTTTTTATTATTTAATTCTTCTATTTTTTTAAATAATTTACAATTTTTATATATTGCTTTTTTTATACTTATTTTTTTATATGGAATATTGAATTTTATTTTTTTTTTATTATATATAATTGTTTTATTTTTTTTATATATATTGTTTATAATATAGTAAATTATTTTTTCTATTAATTTCATCATATATTCAAAAGATGAGTATGATTTATATATTTCAATCATAGTAAATTCAGGATTATGTTTAGATGATAAACCTTCATTTCTAAAATTTCTATTTAATTCATATATTTTATTAAAACCTCCTATTATTAGTTGTTTTAAATATAGTTCTGGAGCTATTCGTAAATACATATTTTTATTTAGTTTATTATGATATGTTTTAAATGGTTTTGCTGAAGCTCCACCTGGGATATTATGTAACATAGGAGTTTCTACTTCTAAAAAATTTTTTTTATTTAAAAATTTTCTTATTATACTTATTATTTTTATTCTTAAAAGAAATGTTTTTCTTGTTTTTTTATTTGTTATTAAATCTAAATATCTATAACGTATTTTAGTTTCTTTATTTTTTAATTTATTAAATTTATCAGGTAATGATTTGTATGTTTTTACTAAAATTTTAATATTTTTTGATTTTATTGTTAATTCATTAGTATTTGTTTTAAATAACTTACCTTCTACATATATTATATCTCCTATTTTTGTTTTTTTTAGTGTTATAAGTGTTTTTTTGTTTATTTCTTTTTTATTTACTAATATTTGTATATATTCATTTATATCTTGTACATTTATAAATGTACTTATACCCATGGATCTTTTTGAAATAATTCTTCCTGCTATATTTATTTTTAAATTTTTTTTTATTATTATGTTTTTTTCTATTTTTGAATATTTTTTTTTTATTTTATATATATTTTTTATATTATTCATAATTAAAAAAAATTTTATTTATTAATAAAATTTTGTATATAATTAAAATTTTTATTTTTTATTCAATATTTTATATATTTAATTGATTTTTTTATTGATTTTAAAATCAGTATTTTATCTTTATTATTTGGTGTTGATAATACGTATTTTTTTAGTTTTTTTTTTTTTTTTGGTCTTCCTATACCTATTTTAAGTTGATAAAAATTATTTTTTATATATTTTTTTATATTTTTTATTCCATTGTGTGTATTTTTTTTTTTTATATTAAATTTTATTTTAGTTTTACCTGGTTTTAAATTTATTTCATCATGAATTATTAATATTTCATTATTTTTTAATTTTAGTTTTTTTTTAATTATATATATATATTGTCCACATATATTAATATATGTTTTAGGTGTGTATAAATATATATTTTTTTTTTCTATAAATAAATTATATATTTTATTAAATTTTATATAATTAAAATATTTGTTATTTATTAATTTATTTATTAATCATATACCTACATTATGTCTAGTATATAAAAAGTTTTTAGAATAATTTCCTATACCTATAATTATTTTTATGCACATATTTAATTTATTATTTTTTTTTTTTTTAAATAAATTATTTATTTAAATATAAAATTATATTATATAATAAATTAATTTTTGTAAAATATATTTAAACTATTAAATTTATTTATTTGGTGTTTTATGAATGATATTTTTTACTCTGATATTATTATTATTAATAAAAAAATTAAAAAAATTACTAAATTATTAAATAATAAAAATATTTGTTCTAATAAAAAAAAATACTTATACTTTATAAGTAAGTATAATTATTTAAATAAAATTATTTATTATTATAATAATTGAAAAAAATATTGTAATGAATTAAATAATTTAAAGTCATTAATTAATGATGTTGAATTATGTAATATTGCAAGGAAAGAAATGTTTCAATTAAATATATTAATTAATAATTGTTATAAAAAATTAAATATTTTTTTTTTAAAAAATAATAAAAATATTAATAATAATAAAGATATTTTAAATGCATATATTGAGATTCATTCAGCAACAGGAGGTAATGAGTCTTCATTATTTGTTTTAGATTTATTTAAAATGTATACAAAATATTCTAATTTAATGAAATGAAAAATTGAATTAATTAATATAAATGAAAGTGTTTTAAATGGTTATAAATTGATATTATTTAAAGTTATTGGTAATGGTGTTTATGGTAAATTAAAATATGAATCTGGAGGTCATAGAGTACAAAGAGTACCTATTACTGATTCTAAAGGTAGAGTTCATACTTCTACATGTAAAGTAGCTGTTATTCCTGATGTACCTGTTAAGGATTTACCTATTATTAATAATGAAGATATTAAAGTTGATACTTTTAGATCTTCAGGAGCAGGTGGTCAACATGTTAATACTACTGATTCAGCTGTTAGATTAACTCATATTCCTACAGGAATAATTGTTGAATGTCAACAAGAAAGATCTCAACATAAAAATAAATCTAAAGCTTTAGAAGTTTTAAAAGCCAGAATATATAGTTTTGAATTGAATAAAAGACATAAAAAAGAAAGTGATAATAAAAAGAAATTATTAGGTAGTGGTTTTAGATGTGATAGAAATCGTACTTATAATTTTATTCAAAATAGAATAACTGATCATCGTATAAATTTAACATTATATTCTTTAAATGAAATATTAAATGGTAATTTAAATTTATTAATTAATCCTTTAATAAATTTTTATAATAAAAAATAATTTATGTATATTTTAAAATGATTAAAAAAAGTTAAATTATATTGTTTAACTAATATATATATATATAATGAATCTTATATTTTTTTGAAATTTATTTTAAAAAAAAATATGTATTGAATTATAAGTAATATGTATTTTAAATTAAATAATTATCAATTAGAAATTTTAAATTTATTTTTGATTAGAAGATTAAGAGGAGAACCTGTATATTATATTTTAGGTTATTTAAATTTTTTATCTTTGTCATATAAAATATATTCTGATATATTTATTCCTCGTCAAGATACTGAAATTATGGTTAGATATGTTATTAATTTAATTAAAATTAATAATTTTAGTAAAATTCTTGATTTAGGAACAGGATCGGGAGTTATTGCTTTATCTATAGCTAAATATTGTAATAAAGTAATTGTTTTAGGATTGGATTTAAATATTTTATCTATAAATTTAGCTAAATTTAATAGTTTTAGATTAAATTTAAATAATGTATGTTTTAAATATAGTTATTGGTTTAATTATATAAAATATAGAAATAAAAAATTTAATATTATAATTAGTAATCCTCCTTATATAAATAAATTTTCTTCTTTTTATTTTGAAGATTTAAGATTTGAATCAGATATATCTTTGTATTCTTATAATGGTATTAGTGATATTTATTATATTATATCTAATTCATATAATTATTTATATAATTTAGGTTGATTAATTATTGAACATTGTTTTACTCAAGTAGATTATGTAAATTATATTTTTAGTAAATTTAATTATTATAATATATTTAATTATAAAGATATTAATAATAAATATCGTTTTACTGTTGGTCAAAAAAATGAATAATTTAAAATTATTTTTTTTTTACATATATTTTAGTATTGGTATACCTAATATATTTAGGCATATTTTAATTATTTTTCCAATTATAGATATTATTTTTAATTTACTTTTTTTTATTTTTATATTTTTTATATTTGTTATGTTTTCATTTTCATATAATTTTGAAAAATTAATTGTTAACTTATATAAATAATTACAGATATTATGTGTAATTCCTTTTTTATATGATTCTTTTATTATTTGTTCTATATTTATAATTTGTTTTATAATTATTCATTCTATATTAGAATTTATTATTAATTTATTATTTTTTATTTCATTTGTTATATTAGTTTTATTTTTTTTTAATATAGATAATATTCTTATATATGCATATTGCATATATGGTCCTGTGTTATTTTTAAATGATAATATTTTATTAAAATTAAATACATAATTTTTAGTTCTATTTTTTGATAAATCCATATATTTTATAGCAGATATAGCTATTTTATAAGATATTCTATTTATTATATTTTTATTATATTTTTTTTTATATTTATTTATTATTTTTTTTTTTGTATATTTTATTGTTTTTTTTATAATTGTGTTTAATTTTATATTATATCCTTTTCTAGTTTTAAAAGGTTTTCCAAATTTATTTAATATATTTCCAAAATAATAATGTATTAATTTTATATTTTTTGGTATATATTTTGCTTTTTTTGCTATATAAAAAATATTTTCTATATAATCTTTTTGTCTTGTATCTGTTAAGTATATTAATTTATTTGCTTTAAATTTTTTATATCTATATTTTATAGAAGCTATATCTATAGTGCTATATAAATATGCTCCATCACTTTTTTTTATCACAATTATTGATTTTTTTTTTTTGTTTTTAATTATTATAGATTTATTATTTTCGTATGCAATTTTTTTTTTAATTAAATCTTTTACTATTTTTTTTAATTTATTTTGATAAAAACTTTCTCCTATTATATTTTTTTTATTTAAATTAATTTTTAATTTGTTATATATTTTTTGATTTTCATTTATTGAAATTTTTGTTATTTTTTTTCATATATTTATTATTTTTTTGTCTTTATTTTGTAATTTTAATAAATTTTTTTTACATTCATTTTTAAAAGAATTACTTTTATTAAATAGTTTTTGTGATTTTTTATATATTTTTTCTAATATTTTTATGTTTTTAATTTTTTTTTCTATTTTATTTTTTTTTATTAATGTTATAATCATTCCAAATTGTGTTCCTCAATCTCCTATATGATTTATTTTAATTACTTTATTTCCTAAAAAAGTATTTATATTTGATATACTATCACCTAATATTGTTGATCTTAGATGTCCTATATGCATTTCTTTTGAAATATTTGGTGAAGAATAATCTATTACTATATTTTTTTTTTTTTTATTTTTTATTCCAAAATTTTTTATTTTTGATATATTATTTAATATTCTTTGTATTATTTTTTTTTTTAAATATATATTTATTATTCCTGATTTAATATATTTAATTTTATTAAATATATTATTTTTTTTTATTTTTTTTATTATTTTATATATTAATATATTTATATTTATATTTTCTTTTTTTGCTATATTTAATAATCCGTATATTTGAACATCACTATATTTATTATTATTTTTTATTTTATATTTATATTTTTTATTTATATTTAAAGACTTAAATACATTTTTTATTTTTTTTTTAATTATTTTTTTTATATTCATTTTTTTAAAATTTATTTATATATTATTTTAAAATATTTATATTATATAATATTATATTATTTATTATAATTTATTATTAAATTTTATGAGTATATATATATTATGCGTATTTATTGTAAAGATTTAAATATTACTTTAATAAATAGTTCAGTTCTTATGTGTGGTTGAGTTAATAATATACGTATTTTAAAAAAAATTATTTTTATAGAATTACGTGATGTTACTGGTACTATTCAAATAGTATTAAAAAAAAAAAAAAATAGTAATATATGAAAAAAAATTTTATTATTAACTCATGAATCTTGTATAAAAATAATTGGTTTTGTTAAATTTAGAAATAATATTGATGATAAATTAGAAATATTAGTTAAATATATTAAAATTTTTAATTATTCTAAATCTTTACCATTAGATTTAAAAAAAAAAAATAATGAAAATGTTAGATTAAAATATAGATATTTAGATTTAAGAAAAGATAATATGTTATCAATATTAAAATTAAAATCTAATATTAAATTTTTTATTAATGATTTTTTTTATAAAAATAATTTTATTGAAGTTGAAACTCCATTTTTATCAAAATCATTTTCTGAAGGAGCTAGAAGTTATTCTGTTTTAAGTAGAATTTATAAAAATAAATTTTATTCTTTACCACAATCTCCTCAAATTTTTAAACAATTATTGATGATTTCTGGTATTGATAAATATTTTCAAATAGTTAAATGTTTTAGAGATGAAGATTTACGTTCTGATCGTCAACCTGAATTTACTCAAATAGATATTGAATTATCCTTTTCTAATTTTAATATTTTAAGAAATGTAATAGAAAAATTGTTATCTATTTTATGATTAGAATTTAAATGTATTGATATTAGTAATTTATTTTTTAAAATTAATTATATTGATTGTATAAGAATATATGGTACAGATAAACCTGATTTAAGAAATATTGTTAAATATAATTTAGATATATCTAATTTTTTTATTAATAATAGTTTAATTAATGAAATAAATTTAGATAATTTTAAAACTATTTTGATAAATAATATTAATAATTTTGATATTAATGATATTAATAATTTTTTAAATAACAAATTTATATTAAAATACTTATATATTCATGTTGTTTCTTTTATTAATGGTAAATATATTTATAAAGTTTTTGGTAATTTTAAAATTATTGATGATTTAATTGTAAAAATATTATTTAATTTTAATATACCTTTTAATAGTTTTATTATTTTTATATGATTAGATAATTCTTTTAATGTTGATTTCTTATTAAAAATAAGGAATTTTTTTTGTAAAAAATTTTCATTATTTTTGAATAAAGATTCATATTTTCCTTTATGAATAGTAAATTTTCCAATGTTTTTTTATGATGAATATAATTTAATTAAAACTTATCATCATCCGTTTACTATGCCTATAAATTTTAATTTAGATTTATTAAAATCTAATATTAATTATAATAAAATATTATCTAATTCATATGATTTAGTAATTAATGGATATGAATTAGGTAGTGGTTCTCAAAGAATTCATGATTTTTATATACAAAAAGAAATATTTAGTATATTAGGAATAAATAATGAATATAATTTTTTTTTAGAAGCATTAAAATATGGAACACCTCCTCATTTGGGTATTGCTTTAGGTTTAGATAGAATTATTATGTTATTATGTAATAATAATAATATTAAGGATGTTATTGCTTTTCCTAAAACCACATCTGGTATTTGTTTATTAACAGGATCTCCTAATTAAAATTATTTTTATGGTATTTTTTTAAAATGAGAATTATAGGTATAGATTTAGGATCTTATAATACTGGATATGGTATTATAGATATTTATAAAAATAAAGCTAATTATTTAACTAGTGGTTGTATTAAAACTAATTTTATTAATTTTTATGATAGGTTAAGTTATATTTATTTGGAGTTTTTAAAAATATTTAGTTTTTTTAAACCTAATAATTTAGTTATTGAAAAAAATTTTTTATATAAAAATTGTAATACTTTAATTAAACTTAGTCAGTTGAGTGGTGTTATTATGTCTATAACTTTTAATTATAGTATATCAATTTTTGAATATAGCGTTAAAGAAATTAGAAAATTAATATATTCTTATGGTAATATTAATAAAAGTATTTTAAATAAATTTATATGTAATAAATTTAATATTGATAATATAAATGATTATAATATTACTGATGCTATAGCTGTAGCTTTAGCTCATTTTATTTTTAAATATAAAAATATATAAATTATATATATATTAATTTTTTTATTTAAAATTTTATTTATTTATGATACTATTTTTAATAGATTATATTTTATTTTATAAAGGTAATATTAATGTCAACAAGAGTAAAAGGTAATGTAAAATGGTTTAATGAATCTAAAGGTTTTGGATTTATTACTCCTGTAAATAGTGATAAAGATGTTTTTGTTCATTTTTCAGCTATACAAAGTAGTGGTTTTAAAACTTTAACAGAAGGTCAATCTGTTGAATTTGAGATTACTGATGGAGCTAAAGGTCCTTCAGCTACTAATGTTGTTCCATTATAATAAATAATAAATATAATAAAAGTATATTTTTATTTATTTAATTAGGTACTAATATTTGAGTTATTTAATAATTATATATATAAATATATATCTTTATTAAATGATTCATATATAAGTACCTTATAATTTTATTTTTTTTTCTTCTTTTTTCTATTTATATTTATATATATTATTTAAACATATATTTTTTTTTAAATTATTTAA